>CAMDHP010000012.1 GCA_945898185.1 Akkermansia muciniphila
CTCGCCGACGAGGCCTCGCACGGCGCCGACGACTGGTCGAATCTCGACCCTTATGCGGACGACCTGCCGACCTTCTTCGACGCGATCAAGACCCACCTGCGCAAGAACCAGAACGCGCCCGGCATGTCCGTCGCGCTTAACTACCTTGCCAAACGTTGGGAGCAACCCGAGCCCGACCTCATCGGCGCGATCAAAGAGTGTGGGTTTGACATCCCCGAGACCGAGGACGCCGCGCCGGTTTTCCTCGAATACGAGGGCGACCTTTACTGGGTGAATCGTAATAATCGCGGTCTTTACTTTCTGAATACACGGGAGAAACCGCGCCCCAAGTTCCGCGTGGTGGCGGGCAAGCCGCTTGGCACCGATGATCCCGTGCATGCTGCGCTGGCCGAGGAGCACGCGGCCGATCTGGCCGAGAAAGCGAAACGCGCTGCCGAACAGGCGGAGCGCGAAGCCGAGGCCACAGCCCGCCGCGCCGAACGCGAGGCGCAACGCCTCGCCACCGAGGCTGCGCGTCGCGAACAGCAGGTGGCGGCGCAGGCCGCGCGTGACGCGGCCCGCGAGGCTGCCCGTGCGGCGGCGGCGGCGAAGGCGGCCAACGCGCCTGCCGGCATAGAGCCCGCTGGGACGGCGGCGCCGGCCACAGGCGACGGCGGATTTACCCCGTCGGCCGAATCAGCCGAAGTCTCGGCGACGGACCAGGCGGCCTTGCCGCAAGGCGAGGCGCTACTCGATGCGATCCGGCCCCAGATGAGGCGCAACCGCAATGGCCCGGGCTACTCGGGCTCGACCACCTACCTGGCCAAAGCCTTTAAGCAGACGGAGGCGGCGTTTGATGCGGCGTTTGCCGCGCTTGATCTCGTGCCGCAGGCGGCGGGAGAGAAGCCGCGACTCGTGATCATCGGCCTTTATGTGTATTGGGTAACCAAGGACGGGCGCGGGGTGACATGGATAAATGGTCGTCAGGCTTCGGCCAAGGAGTTGGGCGCGACAGGTGCCGCGACACCGGAAATTCCTGCAACGGCTCCGATCAACGACGCACCAGCCGCTCCGGAAGACACGGGCGGGGGGGCGATCTTCAAAGCGGTGCCCCGGATGCTGCCGCCAGTCGTCGCGGCTGATGCCGCGGTTCCTGATGTGCCTGAGTCTGAAACCGTCGCGGCTAAAGCTGCGAAGGGCGGGAAGAAACCCGTGAAGGCTGTTCGCTCGCGCAAGCCGAAGGCGGCGGACGAAGCCCCTGAGCCGGTGAAGCCGCGCGCGAAGAAACGCGTGACCCTGTCCACGGCTGCCGGCAGGCCGGCGAAAGTCTGAGCGGGCTCATCTTTTATTCAGGGCCGTCTGGGAGCCGGAAGGCTTCCGGAAACGGTCTGCATTGGGCTTCGTAGTGCGATGGCTCCAATGAGGATGGAATGACGCTGAATGTTGAATGGAGTATTCGTTGTAGAGCAGAGACTCAAAACCTAAGGTTGTGTTTGAAGTCTTGGGCGGTAACCCAAAGTCACATGAGTGGACTTTGGGCAAAGGTGCGCGCGATCTTTTTCGGTCCGGAAAAACCCAAGCGCAGGACGGTAAACGCCCGCACCGGCGAGGCTGGCGAGTCTGCTGCGGCAGCGCATCTGGCCGGGATCGGACTCAAGGTGCTGGCACGAAACTGGCGCAACCCCGACGACACCCGCGAGGAGCTTGATCTGGTCTGCATGGACGGCGACGTGCTTGTTTTTGTGGAGGTCAAGTCGCGCAAGTCAGGCGCGCTCGTTGGCGGCTACCAGGCGGTGAACAAACGCAAAAAGGAAGTCCTTCTCCGGGTCTGCCGCGCCTACCTTGGCCGGCTGCGGCCGCCGGCGCGGCACTACCGCTTCGATATCGTGGAAGTGGCGCACAGCGCGCTGCCGGCGGCGGTGCAACGCGCGGAGGCGGCGCAGTTGCCAGAGCATTTGTGCTCGGTGCGGGACGGCCTTGAAGTGCTGCATTTCGCGAATGTCCCGCTGTTCCCGGAGCGGGCGATACATAGGCACCGCTGATCGGTTTCATGCTAGTAGTTAACCGCATTAAACTTGCTTGGGCCGTGCGGCAGGCCAACGGTTTTTGCTCTCAAAGCTATGTCCGACGCTCCTCGCCATCCCTTCCTCCAAGGCCTCAGCAAGCACCGCGGCACTCCGCCCACGGTCATCGTGATTTTTGGTGCTTCCGGCGACCTCACCGCGCGCAAACTTATCCCGGCCATCTTCAATCTGGCCTTCGATAATCTTTTGCCGGCGGACTTCTTCCTAGTCGGCTACGGTCGCAAGGCGATCCCCGACGAGGAGTTTCGGGGCATTGCGTCCAGCGCTATCAAGGAGTTTTCCCGCCGCGAGCTGAACTCCGACGTCTGGAACCACGTCGCATCCAACACCAGCTATGTCGCCGGCGGTTACGACGAGCCTGAGGCGTTTCAGCGTCTCGCCGCGCACATAGACGGCTTGGAAAAGAAGCTCGGGCGGGATGTGCAGACGCTTTTCTACGTCTCGACCCCTCCCTCCGTCTTTGCTCCCATCCTGCGCAATCTCGGTGCCAGTGGACTCGCCGCGCGCCATCTCGGGAACAGCCTCCACACGAAAGTCATCATCGAAAAACCCTTTGGTAAGGATTTTGATTCGGCGGTGGCCTTGAACGGCGTCATCCGCGAGGTGCTTCAGGAGCATCAGGTGTATCGGATTGACCACTACCTCGGCAAGGAGACGGTGCAGGATCTTCTGGTGCAGCGCTTCTCCAACTCGATCTTTGAGCCGCTCTGGAACCGCAACTACATTGACCACGTGCAGATCACCGTCTCCGAGGAAGTCGGTGTCGGCACGCGCGGCGGCTACTACGAACAAAGCGGCGCGCTCCGGGACATGATCCAGAATCACACCATGCAGCTCGTCGCTCTGACCGCGATGGAGCCTCCCGGGTCGCTCGACGCCGAAGCGGTGCGCAACGAGAAGCTAAAAGTTCTCAAGGCCATCCAACCCCTCGACCTCTCCCTTGGCGGCGACGTGGTGCGCGCCCAATACGCCTCGGGTATGATCAGCGGCAAGGGCGCCAAAGGCTACCTGGAGGAAGAGGGCATCGCCGCCCAATCCGCGACCGAAACCTTCGCCGCGATCCGCCTCTCGATCAACAACTGGCGCTGGCAAGGAGTGCCCTTTTACCTCCGCTCCGGCAAACGCATGGCGCGCCGTGTCACTGAGATCGCGGTGCAGTTCAAGCGCCCGCCCGGCACGCTCTTCGCCGAGGGGGGCCGCTTCGACCTCGCGCCGAACACGCTCTCGTTTCAGATCCAGCCCGACGAAGGACTTTCGCTCATTCTCAACGGCAAAGTTCCCGGCCTTGAGACCCGCACCCAGCCGGTGAAGATGAACTTTCGCTACAGTGCGACCTACGGATCCAACACGCCCGAAGCTTACGAGCGCCTCGTGCTCGACGCGATGATCGGCGACGGCACGCTGTTCATCCGTGGCGACGAGGCCGAGACCTCGTGGCAACTTTATACCCCCGTGCTCAAGGCCTGGGCGGCGGCGGGCCGTGAAGGCATGGATAGTTATCCGGCGGGTTCTTGGGGGCCACCCGGTGCCGAGGCCTTGATGGCAAAGGCTGGCCACGTCTGGCGGCAGCCCTAAGGCGTCTCGGACGCCGCCTAGACCCTGAAACTGAAAAGAAATCCTGAATTAAAAAAATCCTAAACCCGAGAGCCTGAATCCTAAAATGCCGGTGCGGCGGCCTGGAAAAAGCGACCGAGTCTTGGCTCGCTCGCGGGTCATTTCGCTAGGTTCGATTTCGGTTTAGAATTCAGCCGCCGAAGATTTAGGATTCAGCTCTCACTTTTATGCCTGAAATTTTCAACGCCCTACCTGGGCAGGAAGTGCCGGTCGGCGGCATTTCCAAGGCGCTTGCCTGTATGTGGGCGGGCGGCGATGAGCCTGCATCCGGCAAACCGAATGCGGGTGAGTCCGCCAAGGCCATGCAGGTGAATTTCGTGCTTCACCTTGGCTACTTCACGACCGCTGAGGATGCGGCGCTACAGTTTCAAACTGCGGTTGAGTTTTCCCGCCGCTACCCCTGCCGCGTGGTGGTCCTTTGCCCGATGCGGAAGGAAGAAGGCGGGCAGGAGTTTCGCGCCAAGATTTACGGGGAATGCACGCCTGGAAAAACGAAGGGCGACATGCGTTGCTGCGAGTTCGTGATGTTGAGCTATCCGATTGCGAGCCGGCGCTATTTGGAAAACCAAGTGTCGGTCTGCCTCTCGACTGACATCCCGCTCTACTACTGGGCGCACAACTTTTCATCGAGCGTGCGTCTCAACGATTATCAATACCTCCTCAACCGCTCGAAGCGCGTGCTCTTTGACAGCGCGCTCGCGCCGGCGGGCATGGCCGACTCCGTCTGGCCGAAGCCCGAAATGTTGCGTGATCTTGCCTATGCACGTTTGCTGCCGGTCCGGCAGGCGATCGGGCAGTTTTTGAGCGGCTTCGCCCCGGCAGCGATAGTCGGCGGGCTGGCCAGCGTGACGTTGCGGCACGGCACGGCGCATAGCGCCGAGGCGCGGGGTTTGGCCTCTTGGGTGCGCGCCCGGCTGAATGATTGCGGAGCGCTTGCAGAGCTGCCGGTCGAGGTAACGGCGGCGGCAGCGCTGCCTGCGCATGATATTGAGCTCAGTTTCTGCTACACGAACGGACAGCACTTCTCTTGGCGCGGCGACACGGCCAAGGGCTGCGCGCTCTTAAAGGCATCGATCGGTGGAGCGAACTCGGAGCTTTCGATTGCGTTTAATCTTCTGGGGCCGACGGCGGCGCTGGCAGAAGCGATGTTCTTCTGAAATCCCGGATATCAAGCGGACACTTCCAAACGAAAAAGATCCCGAACTCATGCGTGAAATCTCCTCGGATTACGGACGTGTCGTTGTCGGCACCAAAGACGAATTGTTTGCGCAAGCGGTCGCGCTGACCGAGGCGCAGCGACTGCTGTCGCGGCCCGGGCGTGTTCTTTGGGCGCTCACTGGCGGCAGCACACCGGCGGCGTTTTACCAGTGGTGCGTGACGACGCGCGCGCTGCCGGAGGCGCTGGTGCGGGAGACGCATTTCACGGTGAGCGATGAGCGCCACGTGTTGCTCGATAGTGCCGAGAGTAATTTTGGCAACGCCGAGCGCGCCTTGTTCGCTCCGCTGGCGGTGGAGGACGAGCGGCGACATCCGTGGATGGTCGCCTGGCCGGTCGCCGAGGCGGCGGAGGCGTATCGTAAAACGATGCTTATCCTCGCCGGGCCGGGCCGCGGCTACGACGTGTGTTTCCTCGGGATGGGCGACGATTGCCACACGGCCTCCCTCTTCCCTGGCACGCCCTTGCTGCATGATGATGGCGGCCTGCTTTTCGGCGGCCAGGAAGTGCCCGGTAAAGGCTGGCGGCTCACGATTACGCCGACGGGCTTGCTAGCCTGCGGGCTCGTGGTGGTGATGGCGTTGGGTGCTGGTAAAGCTGACGCGCTGCATCGCGTCATGCGCGGCCCATCGGATCCGCTCATTGTGCCCTCGCAGATTTTGAAAACCTGTGCTGGGCGCGTGGTTTGGCTGGTGGACGAAGCGGCGGCGGCCCGGCTGTGAGCTCGTTTACGGGGTTCAGCGGAGCGTGGTGGGTTCGGTGTGGGAGCGTGCTTGCACGCCATGGCTCGTAACTTCGAATCGCGTGCAAGCCCGCTGCTACACGAACTACTCTGAATCCGGTTTCGCGGCTTTGGTGGCGGACCGGGCGGTAGCTTCGGGCGCGTTGGTCGCGGCGGCCGCGGACGCGAGCTCGTCGAGCAAGGCGCCGCTGACGCGGGCTATGCCGGTGCGGGCAAGGCTGCTGGCGGGGTAGAGGCCCTGAGCGGCGAGATATTGGGTGAGGGCGGCGGCCTGGTTGCCGGACTCCTCCTGGCGCTTGGCGGAGTCAACCCGGCCGACGAAGGCGGCGACACGTGGGGCCAGGTCGGCGCGGCGCTGGTTGACGCTCACGTCATTGGGCGTGAGGGCGGAGGCGGCGTCGAGCGCCTCCCAAGCGGCGAAGGCGTTGTTTTGCGCAACCAGTTCCTTGGCCTGGGCGAGGTAGATCTCGACGCGTGAAATGCGCTCGATGATCTCCTTTAATTGCGGACCGCGAACAGCGTCGGAAAGGAGGGCGATGGCGAGTTCGCTGCGTTGGTCGTAGATGCGGCGGAGATCGCCCCGTTTGAAGGCGTCGTCGAAGAGCACGGCGGCTTGCGAGCCGAGATCCACCTGCTGGGCCATGTTCTCGGTATAGGTTTTGAGTGCGGGGTTGAGCGGCCAGAGACCGGCGGCGCGTTGCACACCCTCTTGGGCGCGGGCGTAGTCGCCGGTGGCGGCGGCTTGTTGGGCTCCGTAGAGTGAAAGGGTGCTCATGCGCTGAGCGGCGCGGAGGGCGGAGGTGACCTCGCTGGTGCGGAAATCCTTCGCGGTGAGACCGATCTCGGCGACGAGTTTATCCACGGCGTCGTAGTCTTTCAGGTCGGCGAGTTTGCGGGCCTCGTCCACCTGTTTGTAGAGGTTGAGCAGGACCTGTTTTTTCTCGCGTTCGAACTGGGCGACGGGCGGGAGAAATTCGCCGATGAAGAAGGTTTCCTGGAGGCGTTCGAGCGCGCCGACGAGCTGGCCATCGGCGTAGCTGGCGCGAACGCCCTGCATGGAGGCTTCGGTCTCGTTCATGGCCTCGCGAGAGAGGAATTCGAGGGACTCGACCGTGATGGCCATGTCGCTGGAAGGGAGGAAGGAGGCGACCTCTTTTTTTCCGACCTCGAGGGTTTGGGCAGAGCCCTTGAAGATGTAGCGGTAAAAGCTGGCGGCGATGAGGCAGTGCTGGAAGCGGCGCTGGAGAAACAGGTTTACGATGGCGGTCTGGAACTGGAGCTTGGCCTGCACGCCGGTGAGCATGGCGCTCGCCTCGGCGGCCTTGAGCTTGGCTTCGGTCTCGGCCAGCTCGCGGGCGCGGAAGAATTGAGAAACGGGGCCGGCGGTGGGCGAGCCTCCGATCTCGGTGGTGGCGGAGGGGCGGTTGTTGATTTGTGGGTTCTGGTTTGCGCGATTATTGCCGGTGGAATTCCCGGTGGTGGTGTTGCTCGGGCTGGTGGCCGCGACGGTGCCGGGCATAAAACTGGCGCCGTTGGAGACGGCGTTGGAGGCGGAAGACGCACCCTCCTTGGCGATGAGATCGCCCGTGTAGGCCACGGCGGACTGTTGCTGGCGGCGGATGCGCCCGAGTTCTGACTGGGTGACGCCGATGGCCTCCTTCTCGTCGCGAATGCGCCAGGCGTTAAAAACCTGGTTGGCGATGGCCAGGCTGGCCCCGCCGTCGGACTCGTATTCGCTGGCCCGATACAGGAGTTGCCAGGCCTTGCGGGTGTTGTCGGCGGCGGCCTCGCCGCCGCGGGTGGAGAGCAGACTGAACACCTCGTTGACGATGGCGCGGTAAACATCCTGATCGATGGACTCGGGCTGGCCGAGGTAGCGCTCGAAGCGGGCGCGGAAGACGCGGAACTGGCCGATGTTGTAGGTGTGGCCCTTCCAGGAAACGGTGCCGTCCTCGGGGTTGAAGGCATCGCTATCGGTGTCGAAGGCCTTGTTAATGATGGAGAGGAGCGTGTTGCTCTCGATGTTGCCGG
Organism: Akkermansia muciniphila; assembly: GCA_945898185.1. Classification (GTDB taxonomy): domain Bacteria; phylum Verrucomicrobiota; class Verrucomicrobiia; order Opitutales; family Opitutaceae; genus IMCC26134_A. The sequence goes on from CAMDHP010000012.1 coordinate 7,667, forward strand.
TGCCGAGGACGTTGAGGGCGGATTCGGCGGCGGAGCGGGTGGCGGAACCGGAGGCGGTCGAGGAGGCGGATTTGGCAGCGGCCTTAGCGGGTGCGGCGGCGGGTGCGGCTTCGTCAGTGCCTTGGGCGAACGACGCGAAAGTAAAAAGGGAGAGCAGGGCCAGAAAACGAAGGGAGCGCATGGGGCGGGGGAGGGGCGGGGACTCAGAGTTTGCGCAAGGCGTTGACGTAGAGGAGGCCGCCGCGACGGACGGTCAGTTCAAGGCGGTAGCGCTGGGCGACCATCAGATTTGCGCCGAGGGAGTCGGCGATGAAGACAGGCAGGCGGGCGGGCTCGGTGCCGAGCGGGCGGACGGCGATGAGGCGGCCGGTCCCCTCGCGCCACTCGAGCTGGGCGTCGATCTCGGCGTCGAGGGTATAGCGGTTGCCCTGAAGGTTGTCCGGGGCGTTCTGGTAAGCGGCGACGGGAAACGGCTCGCCGGTCTGGCGGGCGCAGCCGGCGGCGAAAAGCGCAAGGCTGAGGGAGAGGCAGTAAACAAGCGGCCGCAGTGCGGCGTGAAAGGGGTAACGGCGCATAAGAGTGCTGAGTCAGACGCTCACGGCCAGCGCTGAGTTGCACAACCCCAAAAGACCAGCGCGGCGCCGAGCGCGGCGTGGACGCCCAGGACGGCGAGGGCGGAGGGAGCGCCTGCGAGCCAGCCCGGGTCGAGCAGCAGCACGGCGTCGTAAAAGCGCGAATCCTGCAGGTCGCGCATTGCGGTGAGGTAGCCGGACCAGCCCCAGTAGGTGGAGATGAAAGGGCGCACGCTCCACACCAACGCAGCGGGCAGCGCCAGCACCACGCCGGAGAGCGGGAGTTGAAAGCCGACAAGGTAGATGGATAACAACGACGCGCGGTCGGGCGATGTGAGTAGCGCGGAGAGCCCAAGGCAGACGATGCTCATGGACGCGCCGACGGCGGCGAGCACGGCGAGCTGGGGCAGCCATGCGCCGGGGAATGCGCAGAGGAGTTTTACGAACACCGTCATCCAGACGCCTTGCACCGCGCCGAGGCCGGCGACGAAAAGGAGTTTGGCGGTCGCGTAGGCGGCGGGGCGCAGGCCGGCCATGCGCTCCTTCTCGAACAAGGCGCGTTCACCGGCGATCTCGCGGGCGCCGTTGTTGCTGCCCATCAGGCAGAGCAGGATGACTTGAAACAAAATCAACCCGGAGACGAGGGTGGCGGTGTTGGCGGCGTCGCGGCGGAACTCGGCGCGGGCCTGCAAGGTTTCTAGGATGCCGCCGTTTTGCTCAAGGCCTAGGCCCCGGAGTTGCGGCAGGCCTCCAAGGGCGAAGATGACGACGAGGCACGGGAAACCGAAGGTGATAGCGGCGGTGAGCAGCAAGGTCGCACGGTCGCGCCCGAAGAGGCGGCCACGTCGCATCAGCAACGTGAGCAGTTGGCTAAAAAATCCCGGCCGTGCGGCCTGGGCCGGCGAGTGGCGGGGCGGGGCGGCGGGCTCGTCGAAGGCAATCTCCGCCACGGCAAGGGCGGGTGCGACAGGTGCGCGCCGCTCGCGCCAGAGAGTTACCGGGTGCTCGGCAAGGCGGTCGTAGAGAAAGAGCGCGTCCTGGATGCCGAAGTGGGCGAGCAGGGCGGGGAGTGAGCCCTGGAAAACAACCGAGCCCTCGTAGACCACGGTGACGGTGTCGAACTGGTCCAGTTTCGCGAGGTTGTGGATCACGCACAGCACGGTGCGGTGTTGCTCGGCGACGAGGCGGCGCAACACGGCTAGGATCTGGTCCTCGGAGCGGGGATCGAGGCCGCTGGTGACTTCGTCGCAGAGCAGACAGGCGGGCTCGGCGGCGAGTTCGAGGGCGAGACCGAGGCGGCGGAGTTGACCGCCGGAGAGTTTTTCCACCGCGGTGTCGGCGCGCTCGGTCAGGCCGACAAGGCCGAGCAAGGTGGCGAGACGACCCTTGTCATGGGTCTTCCGATACAGACGGAGGGCGGCGTCGAGCGACTCGGCGACGGTGAGTTTGCCGTGGGCGATGCTGAATTGCGGGGCAAAGGCCACTTCGCGCAGGAGATCCTCGGGCTTGGCGATGCGGTGGCCGCGCAGGAGGATATCGCCGCGCGCGGGCAGGATGCCGAGCAGGCCCTTGAGCAGCGTGGTTTTCCCGCAGCCGGACGGGCCGATGAGGGCGTGGAGCTGGCCGGCGGCGAAATCGGCGTCGGCGGTGTTTACAAGGGCGGGGGCTCCGTTGCGGGGGAGGACATCGAGCTGACGGCAGGCGAGCATGGGTAGCTCTCTAACACGATAAAAACAGCACGCAGTCGAGCATCCCTCGAAAAAAGCCTTTGCGCGCGGCGATGGATTTTGCGCCGATGCGGCTCTGCCATGGACCGCATCACCCAATCCTTTGCCCGTGCCCGCTCGCAAAATCGCGCCGCCTTCGTCGCCTATCTTTGCGCCGGCGACCCCGATTTCGCAACTTCGCTGGAGGCTTGCCGAGCCCTGCTCCGCAACGGCGTGGACATCCTTGAACTGGGGGTTCCCTTTTCGGATCCGCTGGCCGACGGCCTCACCAACCAACTCGCCGCCCAGCGCGCGCTCGACGGGGGCATGACGATGGCCCAAGTCAACGAACTCGCGGTGGCGCTGCGAGCGGAGTTTCCCGAGGTGCCGCTGGTTTACTACACCTACTACAATCTGGTTTTCTCGAACGGCATCGAGGCCTACGTATCGGCAGCCAAGGCGGCGGGAGTGGACGCGTTGCTCACTTTGGACCTGCCGCCCGAGGAATCGGTGGACGTGTCGCAGGCCTGTGCCCGCCATGGACTAAAGACGGTTTTTATCGTCGCACCGACCACGCCGCCGGACCGTTTGCCGATGATCGCCGCGGCGGCGACCGGGTTTATCTACTACGTGTCACGCGAAGGAGTAACCGGGGTGCGTGACGCGGTGGCTGGTGGCATCCCCGAGGCGGTCTCTGCGATCAAGACGCATACGGCGCTCCCTGTGGTGGTGGGCTTCGGTATTGGCACGAAGGCGCACGTGAGCGAAGTCGCAAAGCACGCGGATGGTGTGGTGGTGGGCAGTGCGCTCGTGAATGTGATCCGGGACCACTTGCCGAGGCGGGCCGAGATCGCGGGTGCGATGGCGGTGAAAGTCGCGGATCTGGTCGCGGGCACGGCCCGTGCCTGATCGCCTGATTTTCGGGCGTAACCGGGCGCGGTCATCAATTAGACCCCAACGCCTTCCGCTTCTGCCCCGCTACTATTAAATGCAACCTGCATGACCCGGTGGAGTTTTTGTTTTACATTGGAATGAGCGACCCATTCGCTGCGCCGCGTCTCTAATCAAAATCGACCTAACACCTGTGAGCCAACCACACACGCGAAAGAACTTCATCGCCAAAGTGCTGGGCGCCTTTGCCGCTACGGGCATCATCGCCCCCCGATTGCTTGCGGGCTCATCGGCCCCTTCGGCTCGGTCAGATTCGTCCACCGCCGATAAGGCCCCGTTCTCCGTAAAGACGGATTCCCGTTCGGTCGCACGCTCCGAGGGCTTGGTTTAACTCGGCGCCTCCTAAACCGCCACCCGATCCACCTCTTTCGTCATGTCCAAGCTTTTCCCCAAGTCGGTTAACAAACTGCCGCTTCAAATCCTGATCTTCATCGGACTCACCGCCAGTATCGTGGCGGCCGGCATCACCTATTACGCGACTCCGAAGTATTCGCGCGTAGGCTACGCCCCGGTGCAGCCCGTGCCCTTCAACCACGCACTCCACGCCGGCCATCTGGGCATGGATTGCCGCTACTGCCACAGCAACGTCGAAAAGTCCGGCCACTCCAATGTGCCGACCGCACAGACGTGCATGAACTGCCATAATCAGATCAAGACCGACAGCCCTTTGCTCGCGCCCGTGCGTGAAAGCTATGCTTCGGGAAATCCAGTTCCTTGGGTAAAAATACACAAGGCGCCAGACTACGTCTACTTTAACCATTCCGTCCACGTCGCGCGCGGCGTTTCATGCGTCGAATGTCACGGCAAGATCAACGAGATGGAAGTCGTTCACCACGCCAAGCCTCTCTCCATGGGATGGTGTTTGGAGTGTCATCGCGAACCCGAGAAGTTCGTTCGCGACCCCAAGCTCGTCACCAATCTTGACTGGAAGCATCCCGGCGGCACGGCCGCTCAAATCGAAGAGGGCAAGAAATTTGTCCACGATTGGAACATTCAACCTCCCCAAAGTTGCTCCGGTTGCCACCGCTGAGCCCCGCACCTTCTGATCGCCCTCATCGCCGATGAAACGCAAATTTGACCACTCCGCGCCTGCTAACTCCGAGTCCCTCGCGACCGGTCCTCGCTACTGGCGCAGTCTCGACGACCTCGCCGCCACGCCTGCCGTGCAAGCCCAGCTCGACCGCGAGTTTCCCGAGGGTGCCGATAACTTGAATGGCGTGGATCGCCGCAAGTTTTTCAAGCTCATGGCCGCCTCCTTCGCCCTCGGTGGCGTGGGTCTGGCCGCCGGTTGCCGCCGTCCCGAGGCGCACATCCTCGCATACGGAAAATCGGTTGAAAACATCGTCCCAGGCCTTCCGCTTTACTACGCGTCCGCGATGCCGATCCGGCGCAATGCCATCCCCGTGCTGGCCGAGACCCATCAGGGCCGCCCGACCAAACTCGAGGGTAACCCGACCTTTGCTCCCTACGGTGGCGCTACAAACGCACTCGTCCAGGCCTCTGTCCTCGATCTCTACGATGTGGATCGTTCGACGACCCACACGCTCAAGGGTGCCGCCGCCACAGCCGCCCAGATCAACGACCTGCTCGCCGCTATCGGCACGGCTGCGAAAGCCGAAAACGGAGCCGGTCTGGTTTTCCTCGCCGAGTCATCTGGCTCGCCCACCCGCGCTCGTCTTGTCTCCAAGCTAAAGCGTGACCTGCCGAAGGCTATCTGGGCCGAGTATGAGCCCGTCGCCGAAGAGCCGCCCGCCGCCGCCGCGGAAGCCGTTTTCGGTCGCTCCGACGTCAAACCCCTCTATCGCTTCGCCAAGGCCAAGCGAGTTCTCTCACTCGACGCCGATTTCTTCGCCGCCGAGGCCGGTGCACTCGGCTACGCCCGCGATTTCGCCAAGGGCCGCAAAGCCCTTAATAAGGACGCCGAGTTAAACCGCCTCTACTCGGTCGAGAGCACTTTTACTATCACCGGCTCCATGGCGGATCACCGCCTCCGCCTCGCGAGCAGCCACCTGCTGGCCTTCGCCGCCGCTCTCGCCGGTCGTATCACAGGCAAGGCTACCTTCGCCCAGCTCGAGCAGGGTTTGATCTTTAAGGACCAGGAAAAGTGGCTCGCCGCCTGCGCCGCCGATCTCGTTGCGCACAAAGGTCACGCGCTCGTCGTTGCGGGTGCCCACCTGCCAGCCGAAGTTCATGCGCTCGTTTACGCGCTCAACATCGCCCTCGACGCAGTGGGTAACACCATCGATTTCGTCGCCGTGCCGTCTCCGGCCACGACGGGCATTACCGACGTCGCCAAATTGCTCGATGCCGGTTCGGTCAAGTCTCTCGTTATCCTTGGTGGCAACCCTGCTTACAACGCCCCGGCCGATCTCAATTTTGCCGCCGCGATCAAGAAGGCCGGCCAAGTCGTGCGCCTCGGTTACCATGTTGACGAGACGTCTGCGGCCGCTCCCTCCGGAGCCCACCTCGCCGCCGCCCACTACCTCGAATCATGGGGCGATGCCCGCACCGCCGATGGCACCATCGTGCCAGTGCAGCCGATGATTCTCCCGCTCTTCAACGGCGTCACCGAGCTGGAAGTTATCGCCCGTATCCTTGGTGAGGCCAAAACCGACGGCTACTCGCTCGTTTTTGAAACCATCACCGCCCTCAATGCCCTCGGCGGCGTGGTCGGAGAGAAAGGTTTCCGCCAGTTCTTGCATGATGGTCTGCTCGCCGGCTCCGCCTACGCGGTGACCAACGTTACGTTATCCGCCACCGGCCTTGGCCGACTACTGGCCCTCGCGCCTTCGACGCCCGCCGTTGATGAAAACAGTCTGGAAGTCCGGTTCACTTTCGACGCGAAGGTGGACGACGGTCGCTTCGCCAATAATGGATGGCTTCAGGAGTGCCCGGAGCCCATGACCAAGCTGGCTTGGGACAACGCCTTCCTCGTTTCGCCCCGTCTCGGTAAGAAGCTCGGCATCGAACCCGGCGGCTCGATGATCCAGGTCGCCCGGAAGGAGACCGCGAACTTCTCTCGCGGCAAAGAGAAGGCTTTTATTGGCGAACTCGTAATCGGTGGTCGCAAGATTCGCGGCCCCATTCACATCCAGCCCGGCATGTCGAACTACACCGTCGCCGTGGCCCTCGGTTACGGTCGCACCGTGACCGGCCGGGTCGGCACGGATGTCGGCGTCAACGCTTACGCCCTTCGCGGCACCGATGGCCTCGCCGTCGCAACGGGGGCCCAGCTCACCGTCGTCCCCGGTGAATTTGCCGAACTCGCCAACACCCAGGAACACTGGTCAATGGAAGGCCGCGACATCGTGCGCGAGGCCAACCTCGAAGAGTTTAAAAACAACCCGGGTTTCGCCGCCACCATGGGCATGGAGGCGCACACGCCTGCTGTTTACGGCGACTACACTCCGGAGCAGTTCGCTAAGCTGACCAACGCTGAGCGCGCCGAGCTCTCATCAAAGCGCGCCCAGACGACGCCGCGCGGTGGCTCGTTGATGGAGAGTCCCGACTTCTCCGGTCCCAATGCGCACCTCGATGGCGTGCACCAGTGGGGCATGTCCATTGACCTGAATACGTGCATCGGTTGCAGCGCGTGCGTCATCGCCTGTCAGGCCGAGAACAACATCCCCATCGTCGGCAAGGACCAGGTTCTCCGCGGACGCGAGATGCACTGGATTCGCCTCGATCGCTACTACTCCGATGGCAACATCGAGGCCGGCGCTTTCGGCGGCCCCGGCAACGCCCAGCTCCCCGAGGACCCGCAGGTCTCGATGCAGGCCGTCGCTTGCATGCATTGCGAACTCGCACCCTGCGAGACCGTGTGCCCCGTGAACGCCACCGTCCACGATCAGGAAGGCCTCAACACGATGGCCTACAATCGGTGTATCGGCACCCGCTACTGCGCGAACAACTGTCCCTACAAGGTTCGTCGTTTCAATTTCTTCGATTATAACAAGCGTTCGCTCGACGAGCTCTACATGGGGCCGCTTGGTAAGTCCGGCATGCCCGAACTGGTCAAGATGGTGAAAAACCCCGATGTGACCGTGCGGATGCGCGGCGTGATGGAGAAGTGCACCTACTGCGTGCAGCGTATCCAGCAGGCCAAGATCAAGCAAAAGGTTGCCGCCGGCGCTTCCGCCAATGTCGAGATCCCCGACGGTTCCTTCAAGGTCGCCTGCCAACAGGTTTGCCCGGTCGAGGCCATCGAGTTTGGAAACATCAAGGACGTGAACAGCCGCGTCTCGCAGGCCAAGGCCCGCGAGCAGGATTATCAACTCCTCGGTTACCTGAATATCCGCCCCCGGACCACCTTCCTCGGCAAGCTCCGCAACCCGAATCCGGCCATGCCCGACTACGCCAAATTGCCGCTCAGCCGTCAGGAATACGAAAAGAAGAATTATCCCGCCGGCATGGAACACGGGGGCGGCCACGATGCTCCCCACGGCGAAGGTCGCGCGCCCAAGCACGATTCTCACGGTGAGGCAAAACCTCATGCCCTCCTTGGTAAAAACTTCTTCGGAGGTAACTCCTAATGGCTCATTCCGCACACACTGAACACGCCGCCCCGGCGATCCTCGCCGAGGTCAACCCGGCGCCCCTTCCGCGCGCGATTCTCGTTGAGAACAATCGCAGCTTTAATTGGGTCACCGAGAAGATCTGCGGCATCATTGAAGGCCCCACCCCCCGCTGGTGGTGGATATCTTTCGCTGTCTCCTGCTTCATCGCCAGCTTCACCGTCCTCGGCATCGTTTACCTCGTTTCGACGGGCGTCGGCGTCTGGGGTCACGCGAATCCGGTGAACTGGGCCTGGGATATCGTAAACTTCGTGTTCTGGATCGGTATCGGCCACGCCGGCACCTTGATCTCTGCGATCTTGTGTCTGCTTCGCCAAAAGTGGCGCACATCCATTAATCGCGCCGCCGAGGCCATGACGATTTTCGCCGTGGTTTGCGCCGGTATCTTCCCGGTTTTCCACGTTGGCCGTGTCTGGTTCGCGGTCTGGCCCGGCTACCTTTTCCCGGTGCCCAACGCCAACGCCATCTGGCCGAATTTCCGTTCGCCGCTGGAGTGGGACGTGTTTGCCGTCTCGACCTACGGAACCGTCTCCGTGCTTTTCTGGTATATCGGCCTCATCCCCGATTTGGCCGTGCTGCGCGACCGTTTCCTTAAAACCGGCAACAAGGTGAAGTCCGCCCTCTACGGCTTCTTTGCCATGGGCTGGCGCGGCAGTAACCGCCACTGGAGCAACTACGAGATGGCCTACCTCATCTTGGCCGGTATTTCGACTCCCCTCGTGTTATCGGTGCACACCATCGTTTCGTTCGACTTCGCCGTCTCGCTCATCCCCGGCTGGCACACCACGATCTTTCCCCCCTACTTCGTGGCGGGCGCGATCTTCTCGGGCTTCGGCATGGTGCTTACGCTCATGCTACCGCTGCGCGCCATCTTCCGTTTGGAGGATCTCATCACGCAGTATCACATAGACTGCATGTGTAAGATCATCTTGGCCACCGGCACCATCGTCGGCTACGCCTACGGCATCGAGTTCTTCATCGCCTGGTATGGCTCTAATCCCTACGAGGGCTTCGCTTTCATCAACCGTGCCTTCGGTCACTACGCTTGGGCTTACTGGATCATGATCACCTGTAACGTCATCACGCCCCAGTTCTTCTGGTTCAAGAAGGTGCGCCAGAACATCGTCCTCGTGTGGATCCTTTCGATCTTTGTGAACGTCGGAATGTGGTTCGAGCGTTTCGTGATCATCGTCACCTCGCTGGCTCGTGATTATTTGCCCAGCTCGTGGGGTTACTACAGCCCCTCCGCAGTCGAGATTTTCACATTCTTCGGCACTTTCGGCGTCTTCGGCGTCTTGTTCCTCCTCTTCATCCGCTTCCTCCCCATCATGCCGATGGCCGAGCTCAAAGCCGTCATGCCCCAGGCCGATCCACATGCCGGCCATGGCGATTCCAAACACTAAGCCACCCTTTAAAAAACCACACCCATGGCTGACTCCATTTACGGCTTGATGGCCCGCTTCGACTCCGCATCGGAAATTTTCCACGCGGCCAAGAAAGTGCGCGACGCCGGTTTTAAAAACTGGGACTGCATCACTCCTTTCCCCATCCATGGATTGGACGGGGCGATGGGTGTTCGTCGTTCGCACGTTCCCAAGTTCTCCCTCGTCGGCGGCCTCGCCGGCTTCACCACTGGGATGTCCATGATCTGGTTTACCGGCGCGTTCGACTACCCGTTGATCGTCGGCGGCAAGCCCTACTTCAGCCCGCTTTTCGCGTTCCCGATTGCTTACGAGCTCACCATTCTGTTTACCGCGTTCGCGACCATCGCGGGCATGTTCATCCTTAACTGGCTTCCCCAGCACTATCACCCGGTGTTGAAATCAGACCAAATCACCCGTGGCTTGGACGACACGTTCTACGTCGTTATCGAGGCTCGCGATCCCAAGTTCGATCTCATCCGCGCCAAGGCCCTTCTCACCCAGTCCGGCGCCAAGGAAATCTCCGAACTGGAGGCCTAAGACCATGCGCTACGCCTATCTCGTTCTCTTCTTTTTCCTCGTCACCGCGATCTCGGTGTTGGGCTTCCGTGGTTCAACGACCACCCGCCCTCCGCTCGAGATTTTCCCGGACATGGATCATCAGGCAAAATACAAGCCCCAGGCCGAGTCCGCGTTCTTCGCGGATAAACGCACCGACCGCCCTTCTCCGGCGGGTTCGGTTGCGTTTGGGCGCACTGCGATCCAATCGGACGGCAACTTTCTCGCCGCCGACGATCATATGTATCGCGGCACGCAGGCAGACGGCACCTACGCCCGCGGTTTCCCGTCCTCGATCACCGTCGACGGCAAACTTCTCGAGCGCGGCCAGCTCAAATACACCATCTACTGCGCGCCTTGCCACGGTGCGATCGGCGATGGCAACGGCATCACCAAGCAGTATGGCATGGGCGCTACGCCGACTTATCACGATGAGCGGCTCCGCAATATTCCCGAGGGCGACATTTACCACACTATCACCGCCGGGAAAAACAACATGCTGTCCTACGCTGATAAACTCGAGCCTGCCGATCGCTGGGCCGTCGTCGCCTACGTGCGCGCCCTCCAGCGCGCGCAGACCGGCACCGTCGCCGACGTTCCCTCCTCCCATAAATCCGAGCTTGGTCTGAAATGAGCACCCGCGCCGCCACTATCTCCCCCTCCGCCGTCAGCGCCTCCGCGCCCGTCTCTTCTTTGAGCGGAGCCGCCACCAAGGCGCTGACCCTCGGCGTTATCGGCCTCGTCGCCACCGCTGCCGGCCTAGCCGTTTCGAGCGGCAAGGCCGTCGCCTTTTCTTATCTTACGGGTATCGTCTTCTGGATCGGCATCGCCCTCGGTGCGCTGTTCCTCGTGATGATCCACCACGTCTTCGATGCCGGCTGGTCCACGTTGTTGCGCCGCCAATTCGAAAACTGGCTCGCCTGCCTTCCTTGGCTCGCGTTGCTCTTCGTGCCCTTGATCGCCTCCGCGTTTTTCGCCCCCGGCATGATCTGGAAGTGGACCAACCCCTCTTACGATCTCGCCCAGGTCGGCGGTCACGGCACGGTCGCCCAAGACGTCCTCTGGGTAAAAAAATCCGGCCTTCTTAGCACGACGTCGCTGGTGATCGCGAGCATCGTCGGCTTCGCCGGCTGGAGCCTCCTCGCCAACCGTTTCCGGGCCCATTCCTTCGCTCAGGATACCGACGGCAATATCTCCCATACCCACGCCAGCCGGTTCTGGACCGCGGTTGGGCTGCCCTTCACCGCCCTGTCGATGACGCTCTGTATCATTCTCTGGGTCAAGGCCCTCGACTACCACTGGTATTCCACCATGTATGGTGTCTGGTTTTTCGCCGGGTGCGTGCGTGGCGCCCTCTCCGTGGGAATGATCATCACAGTCTGGCTCTGGAATCGCGGCGACTACAAGGGCATCCTGAACAACAATCACATGCACTCGCATGGTATGCTGATGTTCGCCTTCACCGTTTTCTGGGCCTACATCACGTTTTCCCAGTATTTTCTGATCTACATGGCGAACATACCCGAAGAAACCTTCTGGTACAGCCTTCGCGAGATCAATAACAACGGCCACTTCAACACCTGGGGCTACGTTGGTTTCTTCCTCCTTTTCGGCCACTTCTTCGCCCCCTTCCTGACCCTCATCCATTACCCGGTGAAGCTCTCGAAGATTTGGATGCCGCGCATCGCCGCGTTTATCGCCTTCGTCTTCCTCGTGGACGTCACTTACAACGTGATGCCCTCGCTCAAGAAGATCACCGGTGATGCCTATCCCTTCACCAGCATCAACCTGCTCTGGATCGCCACTTCTGTGGTCGGTGTCGGCGGCGTTTGCGTGTGGGCCTATTTGAACAGTTTCTCCAAGACCAAACTCATCCCGATCCGCGATCCGCGTATCGGGGAATCCCTCACCCACCATGAGTGACGCCCAAGCTCCCGCTGGTGTTTCCAGCTTCACCGCCACCTTGCTTGCCGTTATCGGCGGCTTTGCGATCTTCCTGTTGATCCTGCTGGTCGCCTACCTGCCGAAGAAGCCCGAGCCTCTTGCCGATGGTGCGCGAACCCCCGCTCAACGCAAAGTCGCGCTGGCCGAGCTTCAGGCCAAAGAACTCAACGCTACCACCACTTTCGGTTGGGTTGATCAAACCAAGGGGCAGGTTCGCCTGCCTATTTCGGACGCCGTTCAGCTCACGATCATTGAGCTCAACGCCGCCGCCAAGCGCTGACAGGTGACGAATGTCTGACTGGTTTTTCTATCTAATCGCATTTCCCATCGCCGCGCTTTTTGTCGCCAGCGCGATCTACGGGTTGCAGTGGGCCTCCAAGACTGGGCAGCTCCGTGATCTTGAGGAAGGGGCCAAGGTGATCTTCGACGACGAGGAGCCGGTCGGCCGTCCTACAGACCAAGTCCTTCGCCAGCCCAAGGCCGGTGTAACCGCTCCCACCGAACGCTAGGTCCGCTCCCTTTTCAACTCTCATGGCCTCCGCTTCCCAACTGGCATCTTCGCTCAACCCTTCCGCTTCGCCTGAACTGGTGAAGCGCGCGGAACTGAGCGAGATTGACGCTTCCACCAAGCTTCCGGCGCTTTTCTTTTTCGGTTCCGCCATCCTCTGGCTGCTCGCCGGCACCGTGTTTGCCTTGCTCGCCGCGTTCAAGATGCACAACCCGGCCCTCCTCGGCGACTACGAGTGGCTCACCTTCGGCCGCGTGCGCACCGCTCACTTGAACGCCGTCATCTACGGCTGGTCGGTCAACGCCTCCTTCGGTGTCGCCTTCTGGCTGATGGCCCGCCTCTCCCGCGCCGAACTGCGCCACTCCGGTATGTTGCTCATCGCCGCCGCATTTTGGAATATCGGGGTGACGCTCGGGATTTATGGCATCCTCACCGGTGACTCGACTTCAATTGAGTGGCTGGAGTTCCCGTCCTACGCGACGCCCCTTTTGTTCTTCGCCTATGCACTGGTCGGCGCTTGGACGGTCATCACTTTCCGCTTCGGTCGCTCGAAACACATCTACGTTTCGCAGTGGTATATCCTCGCCGCGCTTTTCTGGTTCCCGTGGCTCTACTCGGTCGCGCAGATCATGCTCATTTTCTCGCCCGCGCGCGGCACGGTGCAGTCCCTCGTCAACTGGTGGTTCGCGCACAATGTCCTCGGGCTCTGGTTCACGCCCATCGGCCTCGGCGCGGTCTATTACTTCCTGCCTAAGGTTCTCGGCAAACCCATCCATAGCTATTACCTTTCGGTGCTGGGGTTCTGGTCGCTGGCCATTTTCTACAACTGGGCGGGCGTTCACCATCTGATCGGCGGCCCGGTGCCCGTCTGGGTGCAGACGGCTGGTATCACCGCGTCTTTCATGATGGTCATCCCTGTGATCGTCACGGCGGTGAATCATCATCTTACCATGGTCGGCAACTCGTCGGCCTTAAAGTATAGTCCGACCCTGCGTTTTACCGTGTTTGGCGCAGTCGCCTACACCTTTACTTCTCTGCAGGGTTCCTCGATGTCCATCCGCAGCTGGTCGGAGCTAACTCACTTCACCCACTACACGATCGGACACTCCCACGCGGGCATGTATGCCTTTTTCACCATGGTGATGTTCGGCTCCATCTACTACATCCTGCCCCGTATTCTGCTTAAAGAGTGGCCTTCCGCGAAACTCATCAGTCTGCACTTTTGGGCCTGCGCGCTCGGAATTATTTTTATGGTGTTGGTCCTCTCCTTCGCGGGCGTGAAGCAGGGTATTGATATGAACTCCTTGCCTATCGGCGCCGATGGTAAGCCCGGTGCGCCTGCGCCTTTCCTTGAAATCGTCAAGAATACCATTCCCTGGCTCAAGTTGCGAAGCTACTCGGGCATCCTTCTCACCATTGGCCATCTGGCCTTCGCGGTGAACTTCGTTTGGATGCTGCTCAAGCCGCGTCCGGCCGGTGCCACCGCACCCACGCTCTTCCGTAACGGGCCCGAACTGGAGGTCTCTCGATGAATCGCGCTCCGCTCATATTCCTCGGCATTTTCTTCGCCATAGCCTTCTCTTGGACGGGCATCATCCTGACCAACCAGATTAGCTACGGCAGCCTCACGCGTTACGTGAATCCCGACGACGGCAAAGCCTACCCGCAGGCCTCCCCCGGTGAGGCTGCCCGCGGAAAGCTCGTTTACCAGGACCTCGGTTGTGTTTACTGCCACTCTCAGCAGGTGAGGCAGCCGGGTTTCGGCATTGATATCGAGCGCGGCTGGGGCGATCGCGGCAGCGTCGCCCGCGACTATGTTGGCGAGCAGCGGGTATTCCTCGGTTCCATGCGAACCGGCCCCGATCTCCGCAACGTGGGTGCCCGCTTCGCCGGCCAAGGTGGCCGCGAATGGCATATCAAACACTTCTACGATCCGACCATTACTTCGGTCGATTCCATCATGCCGCCCCACCGCTTTCTCTACGAGACGCGTAAAATCGTCGGCGATCCGTCGCTCAAAGCGGTGCAATCTCTCCTGCCCGAAAAATACCAGCCCGCGCCCGGCCACGAGATCGTGTTGAAGCAGCGCGGCGAGGACCTTATTGCTTACATGCTTTCGTTGAAAGACCCCGAGCTTTATCCCGAAGAGGCCGCGCGTGTTTACGTGCCCAAAGCCTCGCCCGCAAAGAAGGAGGCGGCCAAATGAGCACGTCACCTTCCGCACCCGGCCCGGAAAGCAAGGGCCACATCGAGCAGGCCGGTGCCTCGGACGAGAGCATCCAGCGGGTCCACGCCATTTTGATCCGCGAGAAAGAGGAGCCGAAAGAGGGCTTCACGCCGATGCCCCTTTTTCTACTCGGATTCATTTCGGCGATGATCTTTTTGGGCGCGGTTTATTTCGTGCACTACCGCGGTGATTTCGACCCGCTGGTTTACGATTACCGCTTTGACGCCGCCGCCGCTAAGGCCGCCGCCTCCGCGCCGAAAGAGCTCACGCCCGAGCAGATTATCGGCAAAGGCCGGATCCTCTATAACACCTGCGCTTCCTGCCACACCCCCAGCGGCATGGGCGTGGCCGGCGCATTTCCTCCGCTTGCGGCTTCCGAGTGGGTCACTGGCTCCGAGGAGCGCCTGATTCGCCTCTTAATTCACGGGCTGGCGGGACCGATTGTGGTGAAGGGCCTTCCCTACAACGGCAACATGCCCGCCTTCGGCCCGGGCGGCGGCTACAACTGGAACGATGCCAAGATTGCCCAGGTTCTGACCTTTATCCGCCAAGAGTGGGGTAATACCGCCCCTCCGATCACGCCCGAGAAGGTCGCTGAGATTCGCAAGGCAGAGTCCGCCCGTGCCAAGCCCTGGAGCGAGGCCGAGCTGCAGCCCTTCGAGGAACCTTAAGTCGTGACGCAAGCATGATCTTGCCGAGTTTTACTCCTCTGGTTTTACTGCTCCTTGCCCTCGCGGTTTACTCCGTCGCGATGGGAGTCGACCTTGCCGCTTGATTATTTCACGCTCCGGTTTTCATGAAAGTTCGAATTCTCATTCTCGCCCTCTTTGCAGTCCTCCTTGCCGGTTGCGTGCAGACCTCGCAGCGCGCCCCCTCCACCCGCTCGCCTAAAGCGGTGAAGGTCCGGAAATTCACCGAACTGACCGGCACTCGCTGGACTTTGAGCGTGCTGGATGGCCAGGCCATTGTGCCCTCCTCGACGGGCTGGGCGACGCCGGGAATTGATTTCGCGGACGACGGCCAGAGCGCAAGTGGATTTAGCGGCGTGAACCGTTTCGGCGGACGCTACATCCAAGACGGCGCCGCGCTGACTTTCGGTCCTCTGGCAATGACCCGCCGCGCAGGCCCACCGGATTTGATGGAGACCGAGCGCCGTTTCACGCGGGTGCTGAGCGGAGCCACCGGTTGGCGGCAGCGCGGTGCAGACATTGAACTGATCGCCGCTAAACAAGTCGGCGCGGTGCTCACGCCGTTGGCCGTAAAAAAGTAAAGCCGGCCGCAGCCCGAGTCGAAGCGCAGGTCTGTGACCAAGTGGGTCAACCGGCCACCGCTCTGGCGGAGGTCTTGCGCACCAAGCGTGCCATTGATTCCTCGGAGTTGAGACGGGCGACGTCGGCGAGGGCCACCCAGGCGAGTTCTTTCGACTCGTGCTCCGCCCTCACCAGCGACTCTGCCGGATCGGCCTCGACCATGAAGCGCAGATCATAGTGCCAGTGTGCCGCATCGTTTTTCCGCGCGGGAATCCAGTGCCGGTCGAGGTCGAAAATCTCCGCGTTCATGGCGTGCAGTTTTGTGAGGCCGCTCTCCTCGGCGCCTTCGCGTAAAGCGACCGCGAGCAGATCGCCATCGCCGTCTGCGTGGCCGCCGAGTTGCAGCCATTTTTCCAGTTTGAGATGGTGTGTGAGCAGGGTCCGCGTGCGGGTCGCGTCCACGACCCACGCCGAACCAGTGAAGTGCCCCGCGGAGCAGGTGCGCAAAAGACAATCCGGCTCCGCCGCGACAAAACGGAGTGCATCGGCAACCATCGCTGCTTCGTGCGCATCGAGCGCGCGGGCCGCGTGGCGATTGAGGAGATCGATGAGGGCTTGGTGAGTTTTGATCATCGGATCAAAGATCGTAGTGGCACGCGACCTCGTGGGTGGGGCGGGCGGGGTCTGGTGGGCGCAGGGCCGGCTTCTCGACGCGGCAACGGTCGGTGGCGTGGACGCATCGCGGGTGAAAGGGGCAGCCGCTTGGCGGGTTGATGGGGGAGGGGACGTCGCCTTTGAGCACAATGCGCGTCGAGCGGCGGCGCGGCTCTGGCTCCGGTATCGCCGAAATAAGGGCGCGGGTGTAGGGGTGGGCGGCGCGACGGTAGAGGGTGGATGCATCGGCCGTCTCCACGATGTGGCCGAGATACATGACCGCTATGCGGTCGGAGACGTGTTTCACCACCGCGAGGTCGTGAGCGATGAAGAGGTAGGCGAGCCCGAGCTCGCGTTGCAGATCGAGCAAAAGATTCAGAACCTGGCCCTGAATGGAGACGTCGAGAGCAGAGACGGGTTCGTCGCAGATGATGAGTTTTGGGTTGAGCGCGAGGGCGCGGGCGATGCCGATGCGCTGGCGTTGACCGCCGGAGAACTCGAAGGGGAACCGGTCGGAGGCGGAGGCGGGCAGACCGACACGGTCGAGCAGGGCGGCGACGCGCGCGGGGCGATCGGTGGCGGTGCCGATGCGATGGATGATAAAAGGCTCGGCGAGGAGCTCGCCGACGGAGTGGCGGGCGTTGAGCGATTCGCCGGGGTCTTGGAAAACCATCTGAATCTCGCGGCGGAGGGGTTTCAGCTGGCGCTGGGAAAGCGGGGCGAGGTCAGTGCCGTTGAAAAGGATCTGGCCCGTAGTCGGGCGGTGGAGACGAACGAGGGATTTACCCAAAGTGGATTTGCCGCAGCCGGATTCACCCACAAGGCCGAGCGTCTCGCCGGAACGCAGCGTGAGCGAGACGCCGTCCACCGCGCGGCACCAGGCGCGGGCCTTTAACCAGACGCCGCCGCGCACGGGAAAGTGCATGCGCAGATTGCGGACATCGAGGAGAGGAGCGGAGGTGGACATGGCGACTTATGTTAACTTGTGATGCCAGCAGGCGACGGTGTGGCCGGCGGAAAGTGTTTCAAGTGGCGGTTGCATCGCGCAGGCGTTTGTCGCCAAGGGGCAGCGGTTGGCGAAGCGGCAGCCGGTGGGCATTTCGGCGAGGGTGGGGACGAGGCCCGGTATGGTGGCGAGGCGGGATTTGCGCTCGGCCTCAAGACGCGGAATGGCGGAGAGCAGGCCGCGGGTGTAGGGGTGCGCCGGGCGGGCGAAAATTTTTTCTACGGGCCCTTGTTCGGCGATGCGGCCGGAATACATGACGACAACCTCGTCACACATCTCGGCGATGACACCGAGGTCGTGGGTGATGAGCAGAATCGCCATGCCAAGCTCGCGTTGGAGGGAGCGAAGGAGGTCGAGGATTTGGGCCTGGATGGTGACGTCGAGCGCGGTGGTGGGCTCGTCGGCGATGAGCAGGGCGGGATTGCAGGCGAGGGCCATCGCGATGACCACGCGTTGCCTCATGCCGCCGGAGAGTTGATGCGGGTATTCTTGGGCGCGGATCTCGGGGGAAGGGATGCCCACCTTGGCGAGCATCTCGACCGCGAGGCGTGCGGCTTCGGCTTTGTCGCGGGTGCGATGAAGAAGAAAAACCTCGGAGAGCTGGCGGCCGATACGGTGGACGGGGTTGAGCGCCGTCATTGGCTCCTGAAAAACCATGCCGATCCGACCGCCCCGGATGCGGAGCAAGTCGGCGGGCGTGGCGGCGGCGAGGTCGGCGCCCTCGAAGCGGATTTCGCCGCCTACGATGCGCCCGGAGGGCTGGGGGAGGAGACGTAGAATCGAGAGGGCGGTGACGCTTTTGCCGCAGCCGGATTCGCCGACGAGTCCGAGGGTGCGGCCGCGCGGGATGGAGAAGCTGATGCCATCCACGGCGCGGAGCAGGCCGGCGTCGGTGTCGAAGGCGACGGCGAGGTCGCGGACTTCGAGGAGCGGGTCGGCGTTTGCCTTAGGTGTCATGAAGGAGGAGCCGAGGGTTTAGCCGCAAAAAGTCTCAGAAGGCGCAAAAATAAAGGCAGGGCACGGAAGGAGACAGGTGAGTCGGATCATGGGGGCGATTTTTGCGGCCAATCATGGCGGGGGCTCATTCCTTGGGTTTCCACTGATCGTAGGTGCGGACGGAAGGGGGGAAGGATTTGGATTCGGCGCGGCGGGCGGCGAGGGTTTCGGGCTTTTGGGACTCGTCGAGCCAGTGGACGTTTTGCTCGAGGGCGTCGGAGGAGAAACGGACGTTGAAGTTATCGGGAAAATGCAGCCAACGCCAGGTGGCGACGCGGTAGAAGGGCATCGCAAACCCCGGGGAGAAGGAGGCGTCGTCGTAGAGAATTTCTTCCATCCGGCGGGCCATCACGCGCATGGCGTCGAGATTATCCGACTGGTCGTAGCGGGAAACGAGGGCGTCGAGCTCGGGGATGGCGAGGCTCTGAAGGTTGTTGGTCTGGACCTTGAGCTGGCGGGCGGGGTTGGGGGATGCGCCGTCCGAGAGGTAGGGTTGATCGTAGGCGTTGGACGAGTGGTAGCATTCCCAGTAGCGAGGGAAGAGCTCCACGCCGACGTTGAAGGCGGTGAAGGTGATGTCGTGATTTTTTTCCTGCACCTTTTTCCAAGCGGCGGAGGAGTCGAGAATCTCGATCTGGAAATCGAGACCGGCTTTGCGTGCCTCCTGTTGAAGAATGGTAAGCACGGGGGCGAGTGACTCGTAGCCGGTGGTGAGCGTGACCGAGAGCCTCTGGCCGCTGGCGTTGACGAGGATGCCGTCGGGGCCGCGTTTGGTGAAGCCGGCCTTTGCGAAGTGCTCGGCTGCGAGGGCGAGATCGAAGGGGCGGGCGCGGAGGGTCGGGTGGCTCATGTCACCAAAGCCGTCCGAAGGGGTATTGAGGCGGGTGTAGTCGCCGCGAAAATACTGGGTAACGACGAGCTGCCAGTTGGAGGCGTATTGGATGCCGAGGCGGATCTCGCGGTCTGAGATCAGGGGGCGGGCGGTGTTCATCCACAGGCCGAAGTTGGGGCGGGGGACATCGTTGTAGAAAGTGGACTTGGCGATGAGGCCGCGGGTGACGAGAGGGGCATCATCGGGCAGGCGCTCGTAGTTGTATTCGGCGAGATTCATGCCGAAAGCGTCGAGGTCGCCGGCGAGGAAGGTTTCCCATGCGGTCGTGGTTTCGCGAATGACGCGGAGGCGAATCTGGGCGGGGTTGAAGCGATAGCGGAACTGGGTTTTATCGTTGGCCCACCAAGTGGGCAGGCGATCAAGGGTGATGTGGTTGCGGTTGGTGGTGGTGCGTTTCATCTCGGCGTCGGTAAGCACGTAAGCGCCGGTGGTGGGCACGAAACGCCAGTTGTAGCGGGTGACGTAATCCTCGCCGACCTCGCGGTAGAAATGGCGGGGAGTGGGTCCAAGGCCGAGCACGCGACTGAGCAAGTCGGGCCGGGCATCCTTGAGGGTGATGGCGAAGGTGAGATCATCGTAACGGGTAACGCGGGTGTAGTTCTCGCCGATACCGTAGAAGTTGTTCTGCCATGGGGCCTGGATGTAGGTGCTCTGGTTGAACCAGAACATGAAGAGCACGTCGTCGGCGGTGACGGCGGGGCCATCGCTCCAGCGGGCGGCGGGGTCGATGCGGACGTAAACGGTTTTGGCGGGTAGATCCACGGCCCACTGGGTGGCGACACCGGGGAAGTAACGATGCGGGCCGGCGATGTCGGGGTGGAGTTGACCGAAGTTGAGCGCGAAATCGTCCTGGAGGTAACCGCGGAAGCCGCTGTTGGCGTCGGGGCCGACGATGCGGAGGGTGCGCGGAAAATCCTGGATGCGACCCTGCCAAGTGCCGCCGCGTTTGCGGTCGGGGGAGCCGAGCTCGGGGAGCGGGCCGCCGTCGGTCCAGGCAAGGTTGGCGGGGAGATCGGCGGGGGTTTTGAAGACGAAGAAATCCGGGTGAGCCTTGTAGTAGGCGGCGACCTCGGCGGTGTTGTCGGGCGCGGTGGAAGATGCGTTGGCGGCGGGGGCGGAGGAGGTGGAGTCAGGCTCTGCGGGCTTGGAGCAAGCGGCGAGGAAGAGCGACGCGGCGACGAGCGCGGGCGGGGCGGAAAGACGGACTTTTTTAAGCACAAAACACATGAAAGGGGAGGGCATCGGCTTTAGGATATGGAAAATGGGATTTGGGATTTCCGCGCGAGGGGAGATATCAGCGATACAGGGTGAATTTTTTGGGGTCAAAGGCCTCGCGCACGGCCTCGCCGACGAAGGTGACGAGGATGAGCACGAGGGTCATGGCGGAGAAGGCCGAGAGCACGATCCACGGCGCGAGCGTGAGGTTTTTTGTGCCTTGGCTGAGCAGCTCGCCCCAACTTGGAGTGGGAACGGGAAGCCCGAAACCGAGAAAATCGAGCGCGGTGAGCGAACCGATGGCGCCGGCCACGGTAAACGGCACGAAAGTTACGAGGGTGGCGGCGGTGTTGGGCAGGATGTGGTGCAGGATGATGCGGGTATCGCTCGCGCCGAGCACGCGGGCGGCGGCGGTGTAGTCGCGGGCTTTTTCCTTATACGTCTCGGTGCGCATGTAGTAAGTCATGCCCATCCAGCCAAAGGCGACGTTGATGGCGACGAGCCAGCCGAGGCTTGGTTTGATCAGCGATGCCACGATGATGACGATGTAGAGAAACGGGATGTTGGACCAAATCTCGATGACGCGCTGCACAAGGATATCGAACGTGCCGCCATAGTAGCCCATCGCGCAGCCAAGAATGATGCCGAGGCCGTAAACGCCCGCGACAAACCAGACGGAGAAGATCAGGGCGTTGCGGAAGCCGTAAACGAGGCGGCCGAGGATGTCGCGGTTTTGGGTATCGGTGCCGAGAAAATGACGTTGGGCGAAGTCGGGGGCGCGCGGTTTAAAAAACTGGTTGGTGTAGCAGTTCTCCACCGGGTCGTAAGGCACGGGCGGCAGCAGGACAAAGTCGCCGCGGGCACGGGCGACGGCGGCGGAAGCGAGAGTGGCGGCGTCGGCGTTGGCGGGCGGATGGAGACTCGCACGGAGGTCGCGGTAGTTGGTTTCCCATTCGTATTCCTGGCCGAAGGTTTTGCCTGGCAGCATCGCGCCGTAGGTAGGGAAAAACCACGCGCCATCATGCCGGACTGCGAGCGCGCGATGGCTAATGAAAAGTTCGGCGAAGCAGGCGAAGAGCACGAGCGCGACGAGCAACAAAAACGACCAGTAGCCGCGGCGGAGCGAGCGGAAGCGCCGGAGCTTTTTGCGGGTGATCGGATTGAGTCTGAAGGCCATGACAACGGTGCGGCGGAGGTGGTCAGTTGAAACGGATACGCGGATCAAGCAGTGCGACCAGGATGTCGGAGAGAATGTTGCCGATGAGAAGCAGGGCGGAGGAGATAAGCAGGATGCCGAGCACGATGGGATAGTCGCGATCAACGAGGGATTTGTAGCCCAGCAAGCCCATGCCATCTAGGTCGAAGACCACCTCGACGAGGAAGGAACCGGTGAGCACGAGGCCGATATTTTGCCCGAAAGTGGTGGCGAGGGGAATGAGGGAGCTGCGCAGGGCGTGGCGGAAGACGGCGGCGCGGAATGGGACGCCCTTAGCGACGGCGGTGCGCATGTAGTCGGCGGCGAGGTTGTCCATTAGGTGGTTTTTCATGAGCAAGGTGGTGAACGCGAAACCGCCGACCATGTAAGCGGTGAGGGGCAGGGCGGTGTGGCGGGCGAGGTCGAGGGCCTGGGCGGCGAAGCCGAGGTCGGCGAAGTTGGCGCTCACAAAACCGCCGAGCGGAAACCATTCGAGCCGTGCGGCGAATACGAAGATCAGCAGGCTGCCGAGGACGTAGCCAGGCACGGCGTAGCCTGCGAAGACGACGACCGACGTTAGGTTATCCATCGGAGTGCGATGGCGGACGGCCTTGACGATGCCGAGCGGCAGGCAAATCGCGTAAGTGAGGATCGTGGTGAGCAGGCCGTAGTAGATAGAAATCGGGAGCTTGGAGGCGATGATAGTCCAGACTGGTTGATGGTAGATGTAGGAGTTGCCCAGATCGCCGCGGGCTACTTTTCCGATCCAGGAAGCGTAAGCGGAATACCATGGTTCATCGAAACCGTAGAAACGCTTGAGCTGGTTGAGTTGCTCGGCTGAAAGGGAGGTGTTCGAGCCAGCCGAGGCGTGTGAACGACCGCCGGACTGATCGACCATGCGGGCCTCGGCGAGGGCGCGCTCGATGGGGCCGCCTGGGACGAGACGGGTGAGGAAAAAGACGATCAACGTGATCCCCAGTAAAGTGGGGGGAATCAGGAGAAGGCGTCGTAGAAAATAGTCCCGCATGAGGAAGTGGGCAGCCGAAGTTGCCGGAGAGTGTGCGTAGGGTGAGCAGTAGGGGACAACGGGAAACGTGCGGAGTGCCAGAAACGTCCAGCGCGGCCGCGCCGGAGCCGGAGCGCTGGGGCCGCGAGAAATCTCCGGCTCGCGCCGACCGGTAAAGGGCTGGCTGATGCGGACCGGCTTGCCTTGGGTGGGCCACACTCTACGCCCTCCCTGCGATGATCGGTGTTTTTGATTCCGGGTTTGGCGGCCTCACGGTGCTCTCCGCGTTGCTGCGTGAGCTGCCCGGCTACGACTACCTGTATCTGGCTGATAGCGCGCGTGCGCCTTACGGTGCGCGCAGCGCAGAGGTGGTGAACGAATTCACGCTCGAGGCGGTGGAGTGGCTTTTTGAACAGGGTTGCCCACTCGTCGTTCTTGCCTGCAACACGGCTTCGGCACGGGCGCTGCGCAACATCCAACGGTTGCATCTTTCGAAGCGCTGGTCCGATCGGCGGGTGCTGGGCGTGGTGAGACCGTCGGTCGAGGCTTTGGCGGGTTTGCCGGTCGGCATGGTGGCAATTCCGGACCAGACCGCGCCGTCGGATGCAGAAGGGTTGGTGGCGGTGCTGGGCACGGAGGCGACGATCGCGTCGGATTCGTATGGGATCGAGCTGCGCAAACTCGCCCCGCGTCTCCGACTCGTGCAGCAGGCGTGTCCGCTTTGGGTTCCGTTAGTCGAGGCAGGCGAGCTCGACGGACCCGGCACGGAATACTTTTTGCGCAAGGCGCTCGCGCCGCTGCTGCCGCCTCACGAAGCACCGCGCCGGGTGCTTCTGGGCTGCACGCACTATCCACTGTTGTTGCCAGCGCTCCGGCGGATCTTGCCGGCGGAGACGGAGATACTGGATCAGGGCGGTCTGGTCGCGGAGCGGTTGGCCGACTGGATGCGACGCCATCCCGAACAGGAAAAAATACTCACGCGCGGCGGCGGGCGGAGATTTGCCACCACGGATGATCCGGCGTGGTTCGCGGAACGAGGTGAGCGATTGCTCGGCACGCCGATCCGATCGGAAAGGGTGAAGTTGAACCGGGCACGCTGACGCCGGTGTTGCCGCTAAAAAATCAACGACGGTCGTCGCGGGACCTCGTTACCGTTAAACGCTCGTAAAATGAGTTGAGAGATCGAGACCGGTATCGCCGAGAATCGAGGCCGGTATATCGCGGCTCTATAGGACAGTTATGTTATTGCCGAGATGCCAGGTGAGGTCGTGCGCGGGCTCGCATTCCGACAGGCCAGATCGCCGCTACTCGCCACGGCGCTTAGGGGCAAGCTTGCCAATGCGCAAAAATCAAATCGGTGGCGCAATAGCGGTGTGTCGCCTATTGGCCCTTTATCTTGAAAGGCAGCCCGACGACCCGGCGACCGGATAGGTCTTTTCAGCCTCCCGTGCCTTTGCGGGCTGGGAAGGTGAGTTCGGCGATACCGCTCTTGTCGAGGGCGCCGCATCCGAGGGCGACGAGGCGATCGTATTGGGCCTTGGTGGCGGCGGCGAGCGGGAGGCTCAGGCCTTTTTCCACGCCGAGGGCGAGGGCGATGCCGCTGTCTTTGGCGGCGTGGGCAGCGCTAAAATAGCATGAGTGATCGCGGTTGATCATGTCCTCGCCATCGGTAGCTACGACGCGGGAGTTGGCGCCAGTCTGCGAGAAAACCTCGAGAAGCATCTTGGGGTCGAGGCCAAGGGTGGCACCGAGACCGAGACCCTCGGCGAGGCCGGCGGTGTTGATGTTCATGACCATGTTTACGAGTGCCTTGACCTGACCGGCGGTGCCAGCGGGGCCGATGTAGCGGAGGAGCTTCCCTTGGTCGCTGAGCTCGGTGAGCACGGGCTTAAGCCGCTCAAAGACGGCCTGATCGCCACCGCACATGAGATAGAGAGTGCCGGCGAGGGCTTGCGGGATGCTGGAAGCCATGCAGGCCTCAAGCGAGTGGGCACCGACTTTTTGCGCGGCGGCCTCGATCTCGACATGGACGGCCGGGCTGATGGTGGCGCAGTTGATAAAAGTCTTGCCGGCGGCCTTCACGAGCAGGCTGTCGCCGGTGGCGGCGAAGACGCCGCGTTGGGAAGCATCGTCGGTGACGACGGTGAAGATCACGTCGGCAGCGGCTGTGACGGCGGCGAGCTCGGTGCAGACGCTTGCGCCGATCTCGGCAGCGAGTTCCTTTGCGGAGGGGGCGTGGCGGTCATAAACGGCGGTTACGGCGTAGCCCTGTTCTTTGAGGCGGCGGGCCATGTTGGCGCCCATGCGGCCGACGCCGACGAATGCGATGGTGGATTTCATTTTAGGAAGGAGGAGCAAGAAGTTGGGAGCGAAAGGTCAGGAACTAGGAGTTAGGAGGCGGAAGTTGGCAGTTGAGAGACGCGAGACGAAGGATGGGTATCGGTGCGCAAAGAAGTTGGATTCCAGCTTCTAACTCCTCGCTCCTTGCCTTTTAGGCTTTCGCCTTGGCGGTGAGGGCTTCTTTCCAGGATTTCTCGATGAGGGGGCGAAGGACCTGGGCGTCTTCCCAGCTGTTGGGGAGCTGGGCGAAGTTGTAGCCGCCGCGGACGGGGCCCATCTCGGGGCAGACGTAGTAGTCGCCGCTGGCCGTCTTGGCGGAGAGCGCCATTTCGAGGGTTTTATCGAGAAAAGGGAGCCACTGGGTGAGCTCGACGGAGAGTTTGCCCGAGCCGTCGGTAACGGGAATCTGGCAGTGGTGTCCGTTAAAGGGGCGAAAGTGGAAATGGCGGGAGTGCTGGACGAGCTTGGGGGCGACGAGCAGGCGCTCCCAGTAAGGCGGGGCGAGATGCTTGACGACGGAAAGGTGGGAAAAATCCCAGGTCACG
This sequence comes from Akkermansia muciniphila, assembly GCA_945898185.1. Taxonomy (GTDB): domain Bacteria; phylum Verrucomicrobiota; class Verrucomicrobiia; order Opitutales; family Opitutaceae; genus IMCC26134_A. The sequence goes on from CAMDHP010000012.1 coordinate 33,227, forward strand.
GGGAGAAGTTTACCGGTGGCCTTTTGGAAGCCGGCGGCGATGGCGTAGGCCTTTTCGGGAGTTTCGGTGCAGGTATCGCGGTGGATCTCAATGTCGCAGGGACAACCAAGTTTTTCGCCGAGCTCGACGATGCGTATGGCGAGGGCGGTGGCTTTCTCGACCGGGGTGTTGTGGTCGGCGAGCTGGACGTTGATTCGTTTTGCGCCGCCGTCGCGATTTTCGCTGATAAGGCGGAGGAAGTCGGCGGCTTTGCCCGACGCGATGTAGCCAACCGAGCAGAGGCCGTGTTTCTCGGCGAGTTTGCCAAGTTTGGGATTCATCGCGGTCCCGATGCCGTCGAAGCCGGCGGCTTTTGCGGCGGCGAGTTTTTTATCTACGGACCAGTCGGCTTCGGCGGAAGGGTAGTCACACATGGACCATAGGGCGGCGATTTGAAAGAGGTGGGGAGGAGCGGTGGGCATGGAGAAGAAAGAAGGCGGAAGGTTCATTAGCCTTAAGGCAAAAACACTAAATATCAGAGGACGAGCGGAAGGGACTTACGTAAAATGGTTTCGGGACTACACGTTTTTAACAGGGGAAGCCGAGTTGAGGCTGAAGTGCTGGCCGGGGTATTCGTCTCGTTCTATTTCGTGAGTTTCGTGCGCGAAGATTTGGCCGATTAATCAGAACTCGTCGTAGGCGATTTGGTTGGCGGGGACGCCGAGGTCGGTGAGGACCTTGACGCAGGCCTTGATCATCATGGGCGGGCCGCAGAGGTAGTATTCAACCGCCTTGGGGTTGGTGTGGGCGCGTAAGTGTTTTTCCAATACGACGTCGTGGATGAAGCCGGTGTGGCCGGTCCAGGCGTCCTCGGGCAGGGGCGAGCTGAGGGCGAGGTGGAAGGCGAAGTTCGGGTGCGCGTCGGCAAGGGTTTGAAAGTAGTCGGCGTAGAAGATCTCCTGTTTGGAGCGCGCGCCATACCAGAAGGACACGCGGCGGGCGGTGTGCTCGGTTTCGAAAAGTTGCGACAGGTGGGCGCGGAGCGGGGCCATGCCCGCTCCTCCGCCGATGTAAACCATCTCGCGCTGGGTGGGCTTGGGGTGGAAGTCGCCGAAGGGGCCGATGGCGCTGACAGTATCGCCCGGCTTCAGGCTGAAGATGTAAGCGGAGCCGACACCGGGCGCGCAGGCTTGGCCGGGAGGCGGGGTGGCGATGCGAACGTTGAAGCGAAGGACACGCTCGGTCTGCTGGTTGCTGGCGAGGGAGTAGTTGTTGCGGCGGCCGGGCTCGGGGTTTTTAGCGACGAGATCGAAGACGTGCTGGGTGCGCCAGACCGATGCAAAGGGCTCCGGGATGTCGAATCCGGCGAAGCGGAGCTCGGCGTAGGCGGGGATGTCGAGCTGGAGGTAGTCGCCGGGGGTGAAGGTGATCTGCTCGGCGGAGTCGACGGGTTCGAGGACGAGCTCTTTGATGAAAGTGGCGACGTTGCGGTTCGAGACGACGCGAAGTTTGTAGGTTTTTTGGGGGCGGGCGCCGACGCCGCCGGCCTGGATGACGTTGAGGTGGAGGCGGCCGCCGCGCTCCTCAATGGGGAAGGTGGCGAGGCCGCGGCAAATGGGGGCGCGGGCGGGTGAGCCATCGGCGAGGTTGAACCGGCCGTTGTGCTTGGGGCATTCGATGATTTTGCCCTTCACGAGGCCGTTGGCGAGGTGGGTGTTGCCGTGGGTGCAGATGCCGTCGGTGGCGTATAGTTTGCCCTCGGCGTCGCGGTAGAGGGCGTAGGTCTTTTTGCCGTAGTCGAAGCGAATGACGTCGGCGGGACCGAGATCGGCGGCGGCGCAGACCTCGATCCAGCCGCGGGCGTCGGGAAGCGGGGGGCGAGGAGCGGGGAGCGAGGAGCTAGAAGAGGAAACCCGAGTGCGGGGGGCGGGGAGCACGCGTTTGACGTGGAAAGCGGGGTCTTTGACCTGGCGCAGGACGGAGGGGATGATCTCGCGCCACGCGGCGAGGAGACTCGGGTAGGGGGTGGGGCAGTCGTCCTTCACGGCGGCGTGGAGCTTGGGCAGGGCGTGGTAGGGCACGAGCGGGAACATGTGGTGTTCCACGTGGTAGTTCATATTCCAATACAGAAAGCGGTGGACGAAGTTCATGTAAACCGTCCGGCAGTTAAGGCGGTGATCGAGGACGTTTTCGGCGAGGCCGGTGTGTTGGGTGAGGCCATAAACGACCATGAGCCAGGAGCCGAAGACATTGGCCAGACCGACGAAGAGCAGCGGGAGGATACTCTGGGTTACGATGGCAGTGGCGATGACGCCGGCGTAGATTGCGAAGGAGAGGCGGGCCTTGCGGTAGATTTTTTTGAATTCGGTTTCAGGGATGAAAGTCTTCTCGTCGTTAGACATGCGGCCGAGGGAGTGGCGGAAGAGTTTACCGAAGTAGACGGGATATACGCCGATGTTGAAAAAGCCCAGAATGATGGCTTTGACGTCCGGCGGGCGGGGGACGGCGATCTCGGGGTCGCGGCCAACAATGATGGTATCGGAGTGGTGGCGGGTGTGGGACCAACGCCAGAGGGTGGACTCGCGCATGACCATGAACGAGGCGATTTCGTAGAGGGCGTTGTTCAGCCAGTCGGTTTTAAAGGCGGTGCCGTGGCTGGACTCGTGCCAACGGGAGTCGGAGGTGGAGCCGTAGAGCACGGCGTAGAAAGCGTAGGGCAGGATGGCCCACCACGAGCTCCAGAGGGCGTAAGTGGCGTATGCGGAGCCGAGGAGGAGTGCGAACCAAATAAAGGTATCGCGAAGGGCGGGGCCGTCGCGGCGCTCGAGAAGACTGCGCATGGTGGCGCGGGGCACGGGGCATTGATACCACTCGGCCTCGGCGAGGCCGCGCTCGATGGCGCGGGTGGCACTTTCGCCGGTGAGGGAGTAATCGAGCTTGGTGGGGACAGGCAGGACGGCGGTGGCTTGTTCAGACATGATTTAAGAAGTTTTGCGGGGGAAGATTAAGTTTAAGAAACGGTGGTGAAAGCGTAGGCGGTCGTGTGGCGGAGGGTTTGACTGGGACGGAGGATGATATCGCCGAGGGAGGGGGTGGCAGGGCTGGCGGGGTCGCCTTGGCATTCCAAGCAGAGGGCGGAATGGGGGCCTTAGGGGACGCCAGATTTACCGGGGAGGGATTTATCAAGGGCGGAAGCGGTGTAGAGTTGCAGGCAGGCTCTGTTGTAGTGACGGAAAGGATACGTCAGGAGGCGGGGTCGGTGAGGCAGGCGGCTTTGCGAAGCCAGGCGGCGTGCGGGAGAAAGTAGAGGCCGCTGTGCTGTTTGTGGAGCTGAGGGATAGCTCAGCTGAGGCGTCGGGCGTGGGCCGGTCGGTGGATGGCCCGGAATCTATGACGAAGGTGTTTTCGGTGGTGATCGTGTAGGTGACGAAAACGGTGACGTTTCCGCCGTATTTGAGCGCCTCTAGCGTGAGGCCGCCGGTGCCGGCGAGGGTCCATGCATAGACGGAAAGGCCATCCGGAAGACGACCGCAGAGAGTAGAGGTGGTGACGGATGCGGGGGGCATAAGGAGGACTGTATCGCAGGGTGATCTTATACGTCTTACGCGGTGGATTGTCTTTTCGCGGTTAGTGCAATAGTGATCGTCTTTTGTCCAAAAGGTTAGATCCCGGGTGCAGTTTTGGGATGAATGGGAAGCGGGAGCCTGATGCGCGGCTGGATTAAAAAGGTGGGCGTAGAAATAAGCGCTTGCTGGCAATTTAGGCCGTCGGAGAGGGTGGGGGATCACGGCCCGTATTCTGCGCCTATGCGTGGGGAGAAGTCTTGTTGTGGGCGCGCATGGAGTTCTTATATTTT
>CAMDHP010000013.1 GCA_945898185.1 Akkermansia muciniphila
CAGCGCGGTGATCGCAACCGCGGTCATCGGCGCCCTGGTTTGCGCATTGTTTAGCGGCTCGCGGCATCTGGTCTTCGGGCCGACCAACACGATTTCGATCATCCTCGCGGGTGCGTTGTTGAGCGTAAAAGACGTGCCGCTCACTTCCCTTCAAAAGGTTTTGGTTATCGGTTTTCTCATTGGGATTTTCCAAATCTCCGCTGGTTTTTTTAAACTTGGCGGGCTCACGCACTTTGTTTCGAGGACCGTGATTGTCGCCTATGGGCTGGCGGTCGCCATCTTGATCGGGGTAGGGCAGTGGGGCAACTTGCTGGGTATCGGCACTGCCGAGGACGTCAGTCTGCCGGGCACGCTGCGCCACATCTTTTTCAGCCTCGCCACCTTCACGCTTAATCCGATGACCGCCGGCCTAGGCGTCGCTAGTTTACTGAGCATGATTCTCATACGTCGACTGCGGCCAAACTGGCCGGATGGGCTCATTGTGATCACCGCCGCCACCTTTTTTGGCCACCTGCTGAAGGTAGCCGATTCAGGCGTTCCGCTTGTCCGCGATGGCGGCGAAGTGGCGCGAAGCATGCCTCTCTTTGTCGGCTTTCCGGGCAATGCCGAGGGGCTTTCCTTGGTGCCGGTTTTAACCAGCGTGGCGCTTGCCGCCGCCATTCTCGGCATGCTGGAGGCGGTCTCGATCACCAAGACGCTCGCCGCCCGCTCCGGCCAGCGGGTGAATCCCAACCAAGAACTCCTAGCGATGGGACTCGGCAACCTCGCATCGACCGCGTTTGGCGCCATGCCGGGTTCGGCGTCGTTTTTACGCAGCGCCGTATGCCAGCAAAATGGCGCCGCTACCCAAATTGCCAGCATGGCCGCCAGCTTGGTCGTGCTTGGCGCGCTCGCGCTCACGGCCACTTTGATCAACGACATCCCGATCGCGGCGTTGGCCGCCTATCTGGTGCTTGTTTCCTGGCGTCTAGTGCAACTCGAGCAAATCAAAATTGTCTGCAACGCGACCCGCTCTGATGCCATCGTGTTTTTCGTCACTCTCGGCGCCGCACTTTTCCTCAACCTAGACACGGCGGTTTACGTCGGCATCGGAACCTCGCTCGCCCTTTTCCTGAAGAAAGCGAGCGCGCCGTCGCTGGTCGAATACGGCTTTAATGAGCAGGGCCAGCTCACCCAACTAGAGCCCGACACGGCGCGCGGCGATTCGACTATTTCAATCGTCCACGTCGAAGGTGAGTTGTTCTTCGGTGCGGCCGATCTCTTTCAAGAAGAGGTGCGCCTGCGGGCCGAACGGGAAAACATCCGCGTCGTTATTCTCCGGATGAAGAACGCCCGCCACCTCGACGCCACTTCGGTCCTGTCACTGCTCCAGTTGCGCGAATCGCTAACCCAGAATAAGCGCCATTTGCTAATCAGCGGCATCAATCCGGATGTCGAACGCGTGCTGCGGCTCAGTGGAGCGTGGGATACGCTCGGAGCGGGGAACATTTTCCCCGCAGAGGCGAATCTGACCATGAGCACCAAGAAGGCCCTTCAGCGTGCCAAAAAGCTTTTGGCGCAGGATGGCTCCTCGGGGAAAGCGGAAGTTCGCGTTTTCTATGACCGCGCCCGGATGGAGAACCAAACCCTTGCAACCCGCACGCCGCCCACCAGCGGCCACATCAGCGATTATGAGATTTAACCACGTTTTGCGCTGCAACCGAAGAAGCCGGTTCTTAATCGCACAATAAATATTATGTCTAATCGAGAAAGCGCCGCCGATCTTCTGATCGCCCCGCCCCTTTTTAATTGGCTGAAAACCCGTCAATCCGGGGTCTTGTTGCATCCGACTTCCTTCCCGAGCGACCAAGGCATCGGCGTCCTCGACGATCAAGTCGTTCACTTCCTTGATTACCTAAAAGCCGCCGGGATCAGCAACTGGCAGGTTTGTCCGCTGGGTCCAACTGGCTATGGCGATTCGCCCTACCAGTGCTTCTCATCCTTCGCCGGAAACCCCTACCTCATTGACCTTGCGGCCCTCGCCAGCGCCGGACTCGTGACCGATGCGGACTTGGCAACCTTGCGCGCGCTACCCCGCGATCATGTAGATTACGGTTGGCTCTATGTGACAAAATGGCCAGCGCTTTTAAACGCCTACACCGCGGCGAAGGCGCGTAAGTTCAATCAACTTCCCTACGGCGACTTCACTGCTTTTCGCCATGCGCACGCTTCCTGGCTCGATGGCTTCGGACTTTTTCTCGCGCTTAAGGACCACTATGCGGGCAAACCGTGGTGGCTCTGGCCGGCCCAGCATCGCTTCCTGCCACGCGTCAAACCCGCTACCCTGCCCGCGTCTGTGCTCGCGCGTGCAGAGGCGCATGCGTTTTTCCAGTATCTATTTTTCGGCCAATGGGCCGGCGTGCGCGCGGACGCCGCCCAGCGCGGCATCCAGCTCATCGGTGACGCGCCGATCTTTGTCGCCCGTGATTCCGCCGATGTCTGGAGCCGCCCCGAGCTCTTCCAGATCAACCAGGATTCCGGCATCCCGCTCGCGGTGGCCGGCGTGCCGCCCGACTACTTCTCCGCCGATGGTCAGCTATGGGGAAATCCGCTCTACGACTGGGCCAGACACGCTGCCGAGGGCTACGCTTGGTGGTTGCAGCGCCTGCGCGCCAATTTCGCGGTCTGCGATGTTGTGCGAATCGATCATTTCAGAGCCTTCGACACCTACTGGTCTATTCCGGCCGACGCCACGACCGCCAAAACCGGCGAGTGGAAACACGGCCCCGGTTTACCTTTTTTCCAAGCCGTCAAGGCTGCCCTGCCTGATGCCAAACTCATCGCCGAGGATCTGGGCGATCTCTTCGAGAGTGTGCGCGTGCTTCGCGATGCATGCGGCCTTCCAGGAATGACGATCCTCCAGTTCGCCTTCGGGGGCGACGCCGACAACCTCTACCTACCCCACAATCTGACCGCCAATGCCGTTGTGTATCCGGGAACCCACGACAATGACACCACGCTTGGCTGGTATCGTGCCGCCCCATCGAAGACGCAGGACCACGTCTGCAACTACCTCAGAGTGGACGGTCGGGAGATCGGTTGGGATTTCGTGCGCACGGCATACGCCTCAGTCAGCCGGCTCGCGGTCATACCGCTGCAGGATCTGCTCAGCGTGGGCGGCAAAGCCCGTTTCAACACCCCCGGAGTCGCCGCTGGAAACTGGCAGTGGCGTTATACTGCGGAGCAGCTCGATACCCTGCACCGGCAGACTGCGCCCTATCTACGGTCCCTCGCGTTGCTCCACGGCCGCCGCTGAGCGACTGCGGAAATGCCCGTGTGGTTACCGCCTACCTCCGCACGGTTGCCCGCTTTCAGATGGTGTGTTCCGGAGCGTGGGCCGGACGGGTCAACTTATCAATGTAGGCGAGGGTCAACGCAGAGAGCACAAAGGTTACGTGGATAACGACCTGCCATTTGATCGCCTCCGCTGGCGTCCGTTCCGCATTGATGAATGTCTTCAGAAGATGAATGGACGAGATGCCAATGAGTGCCATCGCCAGTTTTACTTTCAGCACGCCGGCATTCACGTGCGACAACCACTCGGGCTGGTCGGGATGGTCGGTTAGATTTAGCCGCGACACGAATGTTTCGTATCCGCCGACGATCACCATGATTAACAAGTTGGCGATCATGACCACGTCTATGAGCCCCAGAACGGTGAGCATGACGATGGTTTCAGTATCCGTCACGCCTCCAGGCACCGAGGCGGGTGCGGCATGGCCGAGTGCGGCAAAACCGATCAAATGCCACAACTCGACAAGGAATCGATACACGTAGACCACTTGGGCCACGATCAACCCAAGATAAAGGGGCGCCTGCAGCCAACGACTGAGGAAAATGGTTTGAGACAAAACGCTCTGGCGACGGGCAGGAGACTGGGCGGGTGAGTGCATAAGGTTGGGATCTTGGAAACTTAGAGTTGGAAGAATTTTGCGATGCGACGCTGAACTTCGTCCTCCGCGTCATCCAGTACGTAGTGGCCGGCGTCGGCAAGGTAGAGCGTTTCCGCATCGGGCAGGCGTTTTCGCCACTCGTTATAGAACGAATCATCGAAGCAGAAATCGCGGCCGCCCCAAATGATAAGCACCGGGTTGGACTTGAATCGCTGAATCCCGGCGGCGGTAGCGACGAGGGCCGCCCAGCTTGGATGCTCGGGCGAAAGCGGGATGTCCTTAACGAATGCGTTCACTGCGACGCGGTTTGCCCATGAATCGTAGGGCAAAAGATAACCGCGCTTTTCGATGGCGGAAAGCGTGCGGCGGGCCATGGACATCCAAGTGGCCGGCCACGCGAAGCCGTTCAAACCTCGAACCAGCGCGGTGCCGGGGAATACGGATTTGCAAAGAGCGATACGCGCCGGAATTCGGGCGGATGGGAAGGCCCCGGTGTTTAATATCACGATACGTCCGATCAACTCCGGATGACGCGCGGCAAAACCAAAGCCGATCGCACCGCCCCAGTCATGCACGACGAGATGGATGCGGGTGAGGCCTAGGTGTGCTACCAGCGCCGCGATGTCTTCAATACGTTGGGCGAGCGTGTAGGCGTAGTTCTCGGGTTTTTCAGAAAGTCCCATGCCGATGTGATCGGGCACGATGCAACGAAACGAAGGGGCGAGGGTTTTGACCAGATTGCGGTAGTAGAAGGACCACGTCGGATTCCCATGCAGCATGAGAACGGCTTCGGTGGAAGGCGCACTCCCCTGCCCTCGCCCACCCTCGTCGAGATAGCTCATCTGCGCGCCGCCGGGAGTGGTGAAGCGATGCGGCGCGAAAGGATAAAGCGGATGGAGCCAGGAAGGAATCATCGGAGGAGTCGGGACAGAAACGGGCATCACCATTCGACCGCAAGCATGAGCGAGTTGAGGCCGCTGCCGATGCCGAGCAGAGCGACCTGATCACCGTTTTTGACCGCGCCAGCCTCAACGGCGGCGGCAAGCGTGGCGGGCAGTGCCACTGACCCGGTGTTACCCAGCGTCCCGAAGGTGGAGAAATCCTTGTCGAGATCAAGACCGAGCGCCTCGTAGAGTTTACGACGGTGGGTGCTGCCAACCTGATGGCAGATGGTGCGGTCAAAAGTGGTGCCAAACTCGGCGGTGAAGGCTGTCCAGGTTTCGGTGGCGAGTTTTATACCAGCAACGAGCAGCGCCTCGCTATCGGTCTGCATCGCGAGCGCTTCCGCACCGTGGGTATCGCCCTGGCAAAGTTCGCTGTGGCCGGTGGCGGCGCGCGCGATGCCACCGAGGAGGCGATGCGGGCGGGAGCCGGTAGGCAAAAGCGAGTCGTGGCAGAGCATGGCGGCGACGGCGCCTGAGCCGATGGTGAGGTTGGCGAAGAAGGGCTTGATACCGTTGCGGTCGAGCGGCGCGGCGAGCAAGGTGCGCAGCGTTTGCTCGACCAGGGGGCCTCCATTCTCACCGGAACACACTAACGCACATTTAATCTGGCCGCTTTCGACTAAACCCGCGGCGACCGTGAGGGCGTTGAGCCAGCCGAGACATGCATTTGAGAGGTCGAAAATCTGGGCGGAGGCGGGAAGCCCAATTTTGCGGTGGGCGAAACTCGCCGTAGCTGGCTCCAGCATGTCGCGACACACGGCGGCGTGGATGAACAACTCAACCTGATCGGAGCGGAGTGCTGATTTCGCAAGCACGGCGCGACCGGCTGCGGCGCTGGCATCCGAAGGCCGGGTGCCGACGGGCCAGACCCGCCGCTCGCGAATCCCCGTCATCAGTTCAAGGCGGCCCTCCGGCAGGCGTAGGCGTTCGTAGAGCGGACCCAGCCGGCGCTCGATGTCAGCTGAGCTCAGGATCTCGTCCGGCAGAACGACAGCGATGGACTCGATGACGGTGTGGTGAAAGTGCATTTCGGAGGATAAGCGCAGGTTCCCAGTGCGCTTATTTTGAGCCGGATGCAGGTTGGGAACCCGCGCTACTCTCAATGCGCATCGCCAATCGGATAATGTCTTTGTCGAAGGCGTTTGATCCAAGTCCGGCGTCGATTGTTAAGGTGGTTCCGTTAATGCCACTGCTGCGTTCGCTAAGCAGGAAGACCGCGGGGTCGGCGACCTCTTGCGTGGTGAGATTACGTTTTCTAAAAGTGAGTTTCTCAGCGTAAAGGTAACTCTCAAGATAACCGGGGATACCTGCCGAGGCGCTGGTCTTGAGCGGTCCGGCACCGATGACATTAAAGCGCACCTCGCTGTCTGCGCTGAACGATTTTGCCAGGAAGCGGACCGAGGATTCGAGGGCGGCCTTGATCGGGCCCATGTAGCCGTAGTTGTCAGGGGTCACGATGAGCGATGAGATGCCGATGGCGACAACGGAGGCCTTGGCTGCGAAGTGAGGTTTGAAGGCATTTGCGAGCTCGACCAAGGAAAACGCTGATATCGCGGAGGCCTGCAGGAAGTCCTTTCGCTTCGTCTCGTGGAAGGGCCTAAACCCCTCGGAGTAGTTGGCGAAGGCGATAGAGTGAACCAACCCATGCAGCGGAACAAATCCGGCGGCGACTACCTCAGCGGCGAAGCTTGCGGCGGCGCCCTCCTCCTCAACGTCGCAGATGAAGACCGGTTTTCCGGCCAAGAGGGCTTCGAGGGATTTTCGGCGGGCTTCCGAGCGCACAGCGTAGACAACGCGAGCGCCCTGCTCTTCGAGCGTTTTAGCAATGTGCCAAGCGACGCTCTTGCGGTTTGCTACGCCCTGCACGAGGAAGGTCTTGCCGGAGAGCTGGAGGAAATCGGGCATGTGAATTCGGAAGGCTTACGGTTGCGCCTGCTGGACTTGCTGTCCCTCAGGACTTTTCCACGCGACGGTGAAATCAACGCTCAGCACCCGGGTGCCGTCCGCCTTTTTCACCGAACCACTCATCATGGTAAAACCGGCGATGACCTCTTTTTTCTTAACCTCGATGACGATGGTATCACCCGGATAAATTGGAGCGCGGAAGCGGACGTCGCTGATTTTAGAGAGCAAGGGCACGCCGGCACCGGGCGCGGCTCCGGAGGCCTCGGCTTGACGTGCCATAAAGAGAGCACCGGTTTGAAACACCGCTTCGCAGAGCAGGACGCCGGGCGTGATCGGCGCGTTGGGATAGTGGCCCTTGTAGAAATCCTCCTCGGCGCGCCAGGTGCGTTTGGCGATGAGGCTGTCGCTTGTTTCAGAAACGATCTCGTCAACAAACAGGAATGGCGGGCGATGCGGGATGAGAGAAGTGACAGGTGGGGACATAGAAGACGCCTAAGCACAGCGCTCCCGCTCTGCCGCGCAAGTTTGGAAACGGGCGGCGGGAGACGGATGCCACACCCTCGGTGTCGTGTCGTTTCCGAGAAAATGAACGGTGCGTTCGGCCTGCTCAGGGCTTGGACGCCGCCGTGCGGATCAGCTCCACTGATGCGATGCGCAGGTTCACGTTGAGCATGCCCGGCGCGCCGCGATCGCCCTGAATCGAAAGTTCCTCGAGCCCGAGGTAGGGGGCGCGGGAGCTGAGCTCCTGGTAAAAGCGCAGGACCGAGCCCATGTCCGCCCGTCGTGACGAAACCAATACAGTATGCACCGCGAACTGTGCCGAACCCAACGTGCGTGGCGGCTCGGTGTTCACCGCGAGTCCGGCGCGCTTTGCCATCGCCATGACTTCGGCGACGAGGAATGTGGCGTCCTTGGTCTTGGTCGAGTCGAGGTTTTTTGCGGCCTCCGCCGCCGCGCCCTCGATGGTGGACCGATTATCCAGCCAGTAGGACTGGGTCGTGAGCTCCGCGCCGGCGGCCTTGAACGCGAGCCGGGCCTTGCTCAAGTGCGAGGTAGCCGCGGAGAGCCAGATGATGGACGCCAGCAGGACAAGGCCGATGACGAGGAGTTTCTCGCGAAGGAGTTTTGCGACGAACCAGGCTTTCATAGGGCACCTCCGTCGCGGAACGCTTCGGGTTTAAACTGAAGCGCGAGCACGAAACTTGTGACCCCGTCGCGTGCGCGCACCTCGCGGGTTTTGACTTCCGCTAAAACCGGTAATGCACGCAAAGCCGCGGCGTAGGTGCCCACATCCTCGGCGTTGCCCGCCTGCGCCTCGATTTCGAGACCATGCAGGCTGCGTGTGATTGTGCGCTGAAAGACGACGGAATCGGGGCGCGACGGATTAATTGCCGCCAGCATCTCCATCGGCATGAGGCGTTTTTCGCTCAACTCGCCTATGCGGTTGGCGAGCGCCTGAGCGGTGTCTATCTGTTTCACATCCTCGGCTTGGGCTTTGACGAGAGCTTCGCGGCGGTTGCTTTGCCAACGAAGAGTCCCCGCGCCCAACTCGAGCAGGGCTGCGACCGCGAGCAACGCCGCGGTGGCAAGAAGCGCCCGCCACAGCCACAGGTCGCGAATCGCTCCACGCCGCCGGTTTGAGAGGAAATCAGGATCCCGCACGTCCGCCTCCGCAAACCACGCCAACGGAATTACAGGCAGCTGCACTTCACCGCAGGTGAAAATCACCTCGCCGCTGGTGCCTAGGCGGCCGTTTAGCTCGCCAATGAGAGTTTCCGCCCCGGCCTCGGACGAGAGCCCGGCGCGGGATCGCACCTCGGCAAGAAATGCGTCGCAGGCCTCAGCAGTGCCGGTCCGGGTAAGCACCAGAGAGGGCAATGTTGCATTGGGTTGCCAGACGAGGGCGGTGAGGCGGGTCGGTCCCGAATGCACACGAATGAAACCTGAGGCGTTTGCGATAGGTGTGGAGCAGAGCGGCACGAACTCCGGTGTAACCACGGCCGCCTCAGACCAGGCCTCGAGTTCCGCAGACTCAAACCGACGACGAAAGGCACCGAACACCAGCGCCGAGGCACTGTCACTTGACGGGACCGCCCCGTAGTAGAGTTGCTCAGGCGGGAAAGGCGACATCCCCTCCAATGCTAAACGCACTTGGGGGGCGATCGGCTCGCCGGCAACGATCGCGACCTGCCGCACAAAAAAACTATCGCCCGCGAGAACCAGAAAGGGCGGCGCAGGGGGCGGAGTCGGTATAAAACGCGTGAGCACGGACATAGTAAATATCAGGAAGAGGGGGATTTTTTGGTGTCAGGAGTTTTCTCGGTATTGGCGTCAGGGTCGGCGGGCGCGGTGCTCGCCGGTCCGCTATCGAAAGAGAGCTCAAGCACGTAAAAGGGATATTTCAACTTTTCATCCGCTGCCGCTCCATTGTCCGGGTTGGTTGCAGACGCAGCATCGGGCGCAGCGGCTTCGATGGCGGGTGGATTGACTGCGTCTCCTGTGTTTGCGTCCGCCGCTACAGCGGAGGGCAATGCGACACGGGAGCTGGTCGCCACCAACGCATTTAATCGCAACGTTCCCGCACCTTCTTTGAGCGTGATCAGTATTCGCACCAGCTTGGCCTCGGCATCGAGCCCGGTGGTATCCACCTTGGCGCTGACCGCTTTGCCGACCTCATCCACATCGCGAAACCAAGGCGGAGCGCCGAGGGCACGCGCGGCTTTGCCGCTCTTGACGCCCTCGAGGCTGGCGAGCTGATACTCATCCCATTTTCGCATCATCAACCACCCGGGTGTGATGGCGTTGATGTTGGCGTCCTGGTAGCGGTAAAGAGAGACATTCTCACGCAAGGCGGTGCCGAAGGAAGTAAGCGCACCATCCTCGTCGTAAACGTAGGTGCTGGCCACCGCGACGGCGCGCAACTCGTCCCAAGAACGCAAACCACGGTGCGGCGGCTTATGCGGGATGGCGGTGCGTTCGTAGCGCGAGGCATCGGACTCGATGTCTTGCGAAATGTGGTCCGCGTGCATCCAGGTGAAAAGACCGTCGGAGAAGCGGCGTGCATCCGAATCACCAAGTCCGAGGGCCTGCGCAAGGAGGACGAGGTCGTCGAATTTCAGGGTCGGCAGCGAAACACGTCCGCTTTCGTCTTGGAACTCAAAGCTGACCGAAAGCCCCTCGCGCGGGGACTCTCCGGCATGAGCGTAGGGATCTCCCCACCCCTGCGCGGGTGCGTTGAGTTTTCCGTCGTCTATAGTCTTTATCTCTGCCATCACCGCGAGGGTCGTTTCGAGGGCGGAAAACGCATCGTTTTTCAGGCGGTCTTTATCGGCCTTGCGGGTCGCCAGCACGAGCTCGACCTCGCTGCTCTCCATAAACTTTACCAGCATGAGCGAGGCCAGCATCAGCGTGATTAACACGACCACGATGACCGAGCCGCGATGGCCACGCTGACGAGAAATAGAGGCGGGCGGGTGCATCAGGAACGAGTCGCGCCCTCCCCGCGCACCGGAAAGATGAGAACGCGCTCCAGATTCATGTTTCCATGCGAAAAACGCAGGCGCATACGTTGCGGCACCAGATAGGTGCCGGCGTTCTCACGCTTCGGCTCATCAAGCAATTCCCAGCGCTTAAAACTCGCGTCGTAGTATTCCCAACCGATCGAGGTCACAAAGGGTGATATCACGGTCGTTCGCGGAGCATCCCGATCGCGGCGTATTTCCAGTCGGGACTGCCACCCGATTATCAGGCCCGTGCCCTCGTCCACCGAGAGAGAAAGCTCGACGTCAGGGAGCGGGGCCTCAGGCCAGGTCAAAAGTCGGCTGCCCTCGGGCAGGGTAAACGTGAGCTTGGGCGCGTCACCTCCTGTTTCCTGGCGGATCTCCTTCACTTTTGGGGAATCTCCCGCCGCGCCCAGTGATGCCGCTTCGAGCAGGCCCTCGACATGGTTGGTCACGGCCCGAGCGTGCTGAGCGAAGAGCCGCTCGTCGCGTCCGCGCCCCCACGCTTCGGCCATGGAGAACACAAATACATTGAGCGCCACCAACAAGGAACCGAGCAAAGCAAGGGCGAGCAACACTTCGAGCAGCGTGAAGCCCTTCGCGTCGGACGCGCTCTCTGCCACGCTGTCCGCGCGACGGGAACTCGCAGGAAAGCGAAGAGAAGTAGAATCGGATCTGCTCATCGCATCATCTCGCGAGACTTTCCAATCCGTTTACGCGCGGCTTGGGTGCGTTCGTTTCGCTCCACTTCGGTGGACCAGCTGGGGCGCAACAGCCGCAACGTGGACGCGCTGCGCAGAAGTTCACCTCCCTCGGCGGATGGCGGCATCTCTACCTCCAGCACAACGTCGAATAAGTCGCTGACGGCGGTTGGCGAAACGGTGGCGCGCCAGCGGGCGGTGCGCCCATCAGGGAGGATCACGTCGCCCCCGCGCTCGGCCAAGGCACGGTCTGGCTCGGCGAGCAATGCCACCCGAGCCCAGAGCACGTTATCACCCGCTCCATCGGCTTTGCGCAGTGCATCATGGGTAAGCAGCAAATTCACGTAGGCGGAACCCAGCGCAACCGTGGCAATGGCGAGGATGGCGAGCGATACCAGCACTTCGATTAGGGTGAAGGCGGCGCGGGATTCGGAAGAGACTTTGGCCATTGGGGCGCGGGATTTCATCGCACGCCTCCGGTTTCAGGCAAGGGCGCGGCCGTCCATGGATCTATCGCATAGGTCCGGCGGTTTTCACCGCGGCGGATCTCAATCCGCACCGGATCGCAGCTACCGTCGGGATAAAAACGCAGCCTTGTGACGGGGGCTTCTTCCAGTTGGCCGCCGATCAACGAGGCGCGCCCGAACTCGGGGGCGATTAGGCGGATCTTTACCCCGGGGCTCGATGGTAACACCTCCGCGCCGGCGGAACCCCAGAGAAAGCCGGCATCTTCCGCCAATTGGCGAATTTCAATCATCGCCCCAGCGGCGACGGCTTCGCCACGCACGGTTTGCATCATTTTAAGCAAGGTGGTTTCAGGATCCTTTGCCTCGTTTGCCTTCAACAGCGATACGGCCCCTCCCACCATGACCGAACCGAGTAAGGCGAGCAGCGCCAGCACGAGCAGGATTTCAAGCAAAGTGAAACCTTGTCGACGAGTCAGCCCCGCGGGCGACCGCGCCTGCAAACATCCCTGCCGGGTCGGCATGGGCGATCCTTACCAATTGCCGATATCGTCGGCGGTGTCCTGTGTCTTGTCTGCACCTTTGGAGAGCAAGTCGAAGCCGCCCTTATTCTGCGTGCCGGGGTAGCGATAGACGTATTCCTCGCCCCATGGATCGAGGGGGAGTTTGCCGCCGCTGACCTCAACGTAAGGACCGTTCCAGCGATCGCGGCCGCTCGGGCTTTTCACCAATGCGCCCAAGCCCTCGGTGGTGGAGGGGTAATCGCCATTGTGAATGCGGTATTGCACGAGAGAGGACTTCAGTGAGTCGCGCACAAAAATACGGGCCACGGTCTCCTGGCTTTGACCGAAAATTTTATCCGTGTTGGAGACGGCAAGACCGACTAGCAAACCGAGGATGGCCAGCACGACCAGAATTTCGAGCAAGGTGAAGCCGAGTGGGCGAACGGTTCTAGAGCGGCGGGAGCGTGATAGGAGGGAAGGAGTTGACATGGGTAAATTAGAACTAATCGGTGAATAACGATTCCAGGTTAGAAGGATGTTCTCAAATGGGAATGGGGTCGCACTCAAGGCATCGGGCTTGGGGCGGCTGGTGCCGGAACTTGCGCCGGGGTGGGTGTGCTACGCAGCGCGCGACGGCGGCGCACCTCGGCGGCGACTGTTTCCAATCGGCGCGTATCGTTCGCCGGGTCCCCGAGGCGGACGTTCGGCTGTCCGCCAGCTTGGGGTGCGGCCACGACCGGATTACCGGCTTGGATGGTGGATCGCTTGAGTAAAAGCTTTAGAGATTTCCCCTGCTGCTCGACTTCAAGTTGATTGGTGCCTGCGTCGAAATGTTTGATTTTGAATGAGTCGCCCTCCCCCACCCTCAACCAGCGAGCTTTGTTGGCGGTGGCATCGAAGACCGAGAACGTCGTCTCCCCGCCTTCCATCACCATTCCACGAAACTCTAACGCGCCTTGCTCAGTTGGTGTCTCACCCGTCGAATCATCTTTGGGCGGCGCAAACGGCGAGCGGTCAATCAAGGACTGAAAGTCGGGCGCAGCAATAACCGGTGCGGCTAAGCCCATAATCCCGGCAGCGAGTATTGAAAAAAGTCGGGGCATCGTATTGATCAGAATAGGAGTAAACGCGACCGGCTGCGGTTGGCAACCTTAGGCTGGGACGAATTGTGCGATGTCACAGTTTCATCAGTTTTTTCCGTTTCTGCCCACAAGTTGGAATTGCACTCGCCTTGCTGGTTTTATCCAACGGGCGCGTGCCGTCCGAATCTTGCGCCAGTCCACTCAACATTGGGAATTACTTTGGATTGATTTCAGGCAGTCAATTGCGATGCATATCTTGTATTCCCTATGCCGACACCCTCACTCGCCCGCCTCCGCCTCGTTGGTTTGCTTGAGGGTATTTCCTTTCTCTTACTTATTGGTGTAGCGATGCCGCTAAAATATCTATCCGGCCAACCGCTCGCCGTGCGTTACGTCGGTATGGCGCACGGCATTTTGTTTTTGCTCTACTTGGCGGCGATTCTTCCGGTGGCGGTGAACCAACGATGGGACTGGAAAACCATCGGCCTCGCAGCCATCGCCAGTTTCCTGCCCTGCGGTCCTTTTGTCTTCGACGCCAAATTTCTAAAACCAATCGCCGACCGCCCAAAATAAATCCGGTGTCATCGGCCGCGGTTAATATCTTCGCTGGTCTGATGCCGTCGAAATTTACCGATCACCCAGAGAATCCGCCGCCTGCTTTTCTCCAATAGCTAAAAACTTGGCGGAGAGGGAGGGATTCGAACCCCCGGAACCTTTCGGTTCACCGCATTTCGAGTGCGGCGCGATCGACCACTCTGCCACCTCTCCGGATCACAAGCTGCCAAAGCTAGAAACCGTCCCGGAAAACGGAAGCCGAAAGTTTACACTGCGTCTCCTTTTCCAGCCCCGTCCGCATATCATCACGTATTCGCATCCTCACTACCCGATAACTCCCGCTGGTTCGCAGGGAGATGCCGCGGCATCACCAGGTAGTAGTTCATCAGCCACCAGCTTCGAGAAGAGCGGTAAAATAAAACCGGGAAACCCAGCGCTCCCAATCCGGCAAGCACCGACGCCGTCATGCCCGAGCACACTCCAGAAAGGTAGCACACCAGCACCGGCACCAAGAAGCCGATGACCGTCGCGCCATAGTTGAGCGACATCGCTCCGAGGAAGCTGCCTTCGTCGCGTTCAAACTTGAGGGCGCAGCTCGTGCAACCTGCTTGCAACGTGAAAGGTCGCCCGGGGGTGAAGAGACTTTTCGCTCCGCAATTGGGGCAACGGTGGGTAAGGCCGCGTGCGACAATCTGCACCCGGGTGACATTCATTTCCATGCGTCCACGAAAAAGGCGCTTCCCCGCGAGGGGAAGCGCCTTTTCTGGCCGCCAGACGAAAACCGTTTACGGCTGTCCGAACAGCCTGCGCGATTAAGTGCCGAGCTGGTAGCGCACGAAGCGTCGCACGACGATATTCTCGCCAGTCTTGGCGATCTTATCGGTGAGCAGCGCCTTGATGGACTTCTCAGGGTCTTTCACGAAGGGCTGATCAAGGAGGACGATGCCGGAGAAATATTTCTCAAGCTTGCCCTCTATGATCTTTTGCGCGGCGGCGGGCGGCTTGCCCACAACCTGCGCGGCGGCGATCTCAGTCTCCTTTGCGATGTCGGCGGCGGGCACTTCCTCGCGGGTCACGCAGATCGGGTTCGCGGCGGCGATGTGAAGGCAGAGATCCTTCACAAAGGCTTTGAACTCGTCGTTGCGGGCCACGAAGTCGGTCTCGCAGTTGACCTCGATGAGGACGCCAACTTTGCCACCAACGTGGATGTAGCTCTCGACCACGCCCTCTTTGGCGGTGCGCTCGGCGCGCTTGGCGGCGGAGGCAGCACCCTTCTTGCGAAGGATGGTGATTGCTTCCTCGACGTTACCGTTGGTCTCGACGAGAGCGCGTTTGCAGTCCATCAGGCCCGCACCAGTCTGGCTGCGGAGGTCATTGACGGCGGTTGCGGTGATAGTGGTGCTCATGGATAAGAAACGATTTAGGCCTTTGGGGCGGCGATCTTCTTGCGGGTGGCGGGCTTCTTGGCGACCGGAGCCTCGGCGACCACGGCACCCTCGGCGGCGGCTTCACCTTCAACGGCGGCGGGGGCCTCAGTCACGCCAGCGGCGGCTGCGACGGCGGCTGAGACAGCCTTCAAGTCGGCTGCGCGGTTGCTACGGCGGCTGTCGCGCTGAGCGAGGCCGGACTGCACGGCGGCTACGATGGTATCAACGATGATACGAATGGACTTAACCGCGTCGTCGTTGCCGGGGATCGGGTGGGACATCTGGGTGGGATCGGAGTTGGTATCAACCAAGCCGACGCAGGCGATTCCGGAACGCTTGGCCTCGGCGACCGCGATTTCCTCGTGATTGCCATCAACCACGAACATCACGGAGGGGTGCTCGGGCATCTCGAGAATGCCGGAGAAGTTTTTGGTCATGCGGACCATCTCGCGCTTGATCGCGGCTTCTTCCTTTGAGGAGAGCTTGGCGAGTTCGCCATTTTGCTCCTGCTGCTGGTATTTCTTAAATTTTGCGATGGATTTCTTGACGGTGGCGAAATTGGTCAGGGTGCCGCCGAGCCAACGATCCACACAGAATGGCATGCCAGTAGCGGTCGCGGCTTCGCGCATGATCTCGCGGGCTTGTTCCTTGGTGCCGACAAAGAGCACGTTGCCGCCGGAAGCGACCTTGTCTTCGACAAAGGTGTAAGCTTTCTGGAGAAGCTCGTGGGTCTTGCCCAAGTCAATGATGGTGATGCCTTGACGATGGTCGAAGACGTAGGGTTTGGAGCGCGGGTTCCAGCGCTTGGTTTGGTGGCCGAAGTGGACGCCTGCATCGAGCAGGTCCTTAGGTGTGACGTTCATGGGATGGATGGATCTATTTATCTTGGCGAGAGACAGGTCGGCCAGTGGGCCGCCTTGCGATCGTTTTGATAGGTTGGTTGATGTTTAACGTGAGTCTCCTTTCGTATGAAAGGAGACCTAAGAACACGGACCGGAAAAAGCACTGGCAAGCGTGATTTGAAAAAACATCAGAAAAATATCCGACCTTTCCTGCTCGGGGCCGATGCCCGCAAAAAAGCCCGCCACCCCGGCGGGAAGCCGGGGCGCGGGCTGAATTGAAGCTGAGGCTATCGGGCGGGCTAGTCCCTCGGCTCAGCACGGTGCGCGTCGGTGGCCAGGGCCGGAGCGAGCGCAATGTTCTTGAGTCGAATGCCGCTCATTTTGGTGACGATGAGTTCGGCGTTGGCGCTGGTAACATCTACCAACGTGTGGCGCTGGTGGATGTCCATCGCGCCGACAACCGAGGATGGCAGACGGGTCACGCCGGCAACCTTGCCGACGATGTCGGCGGGCGTTACGAGATTCTTACGGCCCACATTAAGATAGACCGTGGTAAAGCCCGGCTCGCGGCCAGTGCGGGCGGCGCGTTCGTATTTTTGCTTGGCTGGACGGGAGGCTGCATCGTCGTCCCCATCGCGTGGCGCGGGAGTGGCGAACGCACCGGGACGCGGCTCGGTCTTCGGGGCTGCGACCTTGGGTTTGGCGAAGGGCGCGGCTTTCCAGCCTTCCGCCTTGTGGGCGGCGGGCTTAGGCGCGGGCTTGAACGCCGACACTGCGGCAGGCGCGGCTGGCACCGCATTAACGGGTGCCACGTAGTCGGGGGGAAGCGCGGACTTGAGTGCGGCTTTCGCCGCTGGCTTTGCGGCGACCGGAGCAGGTGCCTCGCTGGGCGCAGGCAAAGGCAGTGCGGGTGACGGACCGCTTTCATCATCATAGGGACGGGAGGCGGGGGCGCTCTCGCCGCTCGCCGATGGATCTCCGGCTTGGCCGCCGTTCATCAGATGAATCAACGCTGAGGCAATGTCGGTGCTCGGGTAGCCTTGCTCGAGCAGGCGATCAATCATGCGGTCCTGCTTACGAAAGAGGCCGGCATCGAGAGTGGCGCGCAGGCGCTCGAAAAACACGTTCTCGCGAGCCTCCTCCACCTGGTCGAGGGAGGGGATGTTTTCGCGGCGAATCTTCAGC
Source organism: Akkermansia muciniphila (assembly GCA_945898185.1). Lineage (GTDB taxonomy): Bacteria > Verrucomicrobiota > Verrucomicrobiia > Opitutales > Opitutaceae > IMCC26134_A. The sequence continues at coordinate 17,041 of CAMDHP010000013.1, forward strand.
TTCGCGAAACGGATCATGTTCTGCAGTCCGTAAACTTCGCGGCCCGAGACGAAAGTGAACGCCTTGCCCTTGCGCCCCGCGCGACCGGTTCGGCCAACGCGATGTGTGTAATCCTCTGAGTCGTTGGGCAGATCGTAGTTAAAAACCACTTCAAGGTCGTCAACGTCCAGTCCGCGCGCAGCGACGTCGGTAGCGATCAGGAACTCAAAGCCTCGACGGCGGAATTTCTCCATGACCTTGTTGCGGTTTGCTTGGGTGATGTCGCCGTGGAGGCGGTCCACCGAGTAACCGCGCGAACCGAGATGCTCGGCAAGGTCATCCACCATCAGTTTCGTGGCGCAGAAAACGATGCCGAACCGGAAATCGTTGATGTCAATCAGCCGGGTGAGCGCCTCGATCTTCGATCGGCGATCCACCTCGAAGTAAACCTGCTCCACTTGCGGCGCGTTTTGCGCGAGGGCTTCGATCTTCACCCAAGCCGGGTCTTTGGCGTAGCGCTGGATGAGCTGCTTGATCGGCGGGGGCATAGTGGCCGAGAAGAATAGCAACTGGCGGCTGGCAGGCGTGGCGGCGAGGATGCGCTCGATGTCATCGCGAAAACCCATGTCGAGCATGCGGTCGGCCTCGTCGAGCGCGACGAGTTTCAGCGCGTCCAGCGGCAGGGTGCCGCGTTCCATGTGATCCATCACGCGACCGGGCGTGCCGATCACGATTTGCGCACCGGCCTCAAGGGCGCGGAACTGGCGCTCGTAGCTTTGGCCGCCGTAGATTGGCACCTCGCGCACGCCTTTTTTGAAGTAAGCGAGCTTGCCGATCTCCTCGGCAACTTGAACTGCGAGCTCGCGCGTCGGGCAAAGAATAAGCGCCTGCGGCTTGCGGACGGCCGGGTCGATGGCCTCGACTGCAGGCACACCGAAAGCGACGGTTTTTCCCGAGCCTGTGGCCGATTGGCCGACCACGTCGCGGCCTTCGAACAGCAGCGGGATGACAGCGGTTTGAATCGGCGAGGCTTCCTCAAAACCCATTTTATCTATAGCTTTCAGGACATCTGGCGAGAGACCGAGATCTTTAAAGGGACGTTTTTCCATGGCTGAAAGCGTAGAGGACACCATTGCCGAAAGCAGAGAACAAAAACGATTCGAGGCTCAGATACCGGCTAATGCGACGTATGGCTCGATCGCCCGAAAGCCGGGTTGAGCGCATAAACGTTCTCTATCCGCCGCGTCATCACAGAGGTAAACCGCATAGCCGCCGTGACCGCCGCCGCAGTATTTCCAGGCCAGGGGCACCACTCCGCAAAGCGCCGCCGAACCGGTCGCACCCGACGCCGGATCGCCGGGAAGCGGAGTCATCTTCTCCCCTATTTGCATCGCGTAGGAAACTCGCACGGCCTGGGCCAGCGTTTTGATATCGCTAGTCCACACTGCTTCGCGGGCGAGCGCTCCGGCGCGGGCGATGGCATCAAAATCCCGGACATTATTCGCGTTGCCCGGCGTGTCATGCGTTCCGCCCGACCAGTAAATCGCCATGCGTCCGCGCAGAAAATCTCCCGACGTTTTCACCTCCAGATCGGGGCGCGCTCCACTTCGCCACACACAAAGCCCGGTCTCAACCACCACGGCGGGATCTTGCCAACCCACCCCTAGATCAAGCTCCGCTGCGACGCTATTTTTCCCATTAAGAAGAGCCCAGGCGCCACTGCCACCGAGTCCGGCGTTACGCTCAAACGGCCAACTCCGCAGCGAGACGGTCGGCGAGATTGCGCAGTTCACGATGTAGGCGCCGGGTCTGGAAAAGCGCGGCACATCCAGCCACCCGCCTCCGAAGTCCACCCGGAGGGGCGCCACGGCCGGAGCCTTTATCCATCGCACGATATCGCTCGTCGAAATAGGCGCGAACTGTGGCGGGGTCTTCGGCAGCACCACATATTTCGCCCCGACTTCGGCGCACAGGGCTTTCTTTAGCGGCGAGTATTTATCGTCTTCCGTGACGGCAAGTATCTGTGGACGGACCCGCAAAAAGTCTTCGCGAAAATCAATACCTTCCTCGATTCCACGACCCACCACGACGTCGTCCACGCAACCGAGCGCGGCGATCAAAGCCTGCTTATGATCGTCGGGTAACGAGCTGCGGCGCTGCTTGTGGATCCATAAAACTTCACTCGACGCAAAGCTCACGGTAAGGTGATCGCCGAGCGCGCGGGCTTCGCGAAAAAACTGCACGTGGCCTGCGTGGACGATGTCGTAGCAACCGGAGACGAAAATACGAATCATGCCGCATACGCTTGCGCTCGATCTTGTAAGGTCGAGCCGATTACCGGCACCCAAAGGTATTTTTCCCCTCGCGTTTGCCTTTGCGGCGATAGCCTATCGCCCATGCCTTTTTCCAAACTAGGTCTCCATTCCAGCCTTCTCCGTGCCGTGGTGGCCAAGGGTTATACCACGCCATCGCCCGTCCAGGAACAGGCGATCCCCGTGGTCCTTTCCGGCCGCGATCTGATTGCTTCCGCCCAAACCGGCACTGGTAAAACCGCTGCCTTCGCCCTCCCAATTCTTAATCGCCTCGGCCCCCATAAGGCCGGCGGTCCCCGCGTGCTCGTGCTCGAGCCCACCCGCGAACTCGCTGCCCAAGTGGACGAGGCATTCATGGAGTTCGGTAGATTCACTGACTCCCGCCGCGCCCTGCTCCACGGCGGCGTTGGCTACGGAAAACAGCGCTCCGATATCCGCGCCGGCGCCGATATCGTGGTCGCCACTGTGGGCCGTCTAATGGACTTCCTTAACGAGCGCGAAGTGCGCCTCGACAAAATAGAGATTCTAGTGCTCGACGAGGTGGACCGCATGTTAGACATGGGTTTCATCAACGACGTCAAAAAGATCGTGGCGATGTGCCCAAAGGTCCGGCAGACCCTTTTCTTCTCTGCCACCGTTCCAGCCGAGATCGAGGCCGTCGCCCGCTTTGCTCTCAAAGATCCCGCGCGCATCAGCATCGGTCGCCAGCGTTCGGTCAACGAGAGCGTCACACACGCCATCTACCCGGTGCCGATGCACCTCAAATTCACCCTCCTGCTCGCCTTGCTTGAGAAGACCGAGTTTCACAGTGTCATTGTCTTCACCCGCACCAAACATGGCGCCGACAAGATCGCCAAAAAACTCAAGGCCGAGAAGCACTCCGTCGCCGTCCTCCACGGCAACCGCAGCCAAGGCCAGCGCAAAGACGCTCTCACCGGCTTTAAAGAGGGCCGCTACGAGGTCATGGTCGCCACCGACATCGCCGCGCGCGGCCTCGACGTCCAAGGTGTCACCCACGTCATCAACTTCGACATCCCCGGCACGCCCGATGACTACGTTCATCGCATAGGCCGCACCGGACGCGCCGCCGCCGAGGGCGACGCGTTCACGCTCGTTTCGCCCGATCAGACCGGCGAAGTCCGCGCCATCGAGAAATTCATCAACGCGAAAATCCCGCAGATCTACCTTGAAGGCTTCGATTACAAAGCGAAAGTCGCCGCGCCGCTCGCCGGTGAGGAAAACGAAAATCGCCGTCCCCGCTTCGGCGGCGGCGGACGCGGCCCGAGCCGTGGACAAGGCCCAGGCACCGGTGCCGCGCCGAAAGGTGGCGGTCGCTTCGCCGCCCACGGAGCGCCGCGTCCCTCGTCACCGTCCCGCCGCGCCGACCACCACGAGCCCCGTGCCCCGCTGCCCGGCACCACCGGCGGCAAAGGCAGCGGCGGCCAGCAGCACAACAAAGACCGCGTGCCCGATTCCCTCGTTCAAAAAGGTCGCCCCGGCGCCCACTGGCAAACCCGCAACAGCGGCCGCCGCTGATTCAAGGTAGTTCAGCCGCCTTTCAGCTCAGCGCCCACATCGCGCAAGGCCGCGAGTAAGGCAGCCCAATCCGCTTCGGTCGTCCCCCACCCGGCGCTGATGCGGAGCGCGCGCCGCGCATCCCCGGGTGCTACGCCCAACGCCGCTAGCACGTGTGAAGGACCGTCTTTTCCCGTTGTGCAAGCCGCGCCGGTGGAGACTTGCGCATCGCGCTTATCCAACCGTGCGATCCATCGTGAATGTTCCGTGTGAGGCATCACTGCAAAAACCGTGTTCCACAGCCGTTCCGTGCCCGCTGCGACGATCCGCGTGCCCGGCAACGCAGCGAGCAATTCGCGCTCGAAGCTTTCACGCCAGCCGAGGCGCTGCGACTCCCAGACGACGTGCTTTTGCTCGCACTCGACCAGCGCCGCCGCCAGCGCAGCGATGCCTGCCACATCCTCCGTGCCGGCACGATGTCCCGCCTCCTGAAGACCACCGCCTTGCGTGCTGAAATCCGGATCGGCAGCGGGCATTTTTACAAAACCAACGCCCTTTGGTGCGCCGAACTTGTGCCCGCTCGCGATCACCCACGCACCGCATGAGCCGAGCCCCGAGCCAGGAATTTTGCCGAGCCATTGCGCCGCGTCGCACAGATACGGCACACCCGCGCCGCCGCCCGCCGCGCGACTTATCGCCGCGATCTCCGACCACGGCTGAATGACGCCGGTCTCGTTGTTCGCCGCCATCACCACCACACCGGCAGCGCCAGCGTCTAACGCCGCGCGCACCGCCGCCACCGACACCACTCCGGCCGCGTCGTGAGGCAGCCAATCAATCAGCCCCGGGAAAAACCGCGCCGCCGCCGCCAGCACGCACGCATGCTCGGTCGCGGCCACTGCGATGCGCGCCTTCGCCGGCAAACGCGCCGCCCAGTGCCCAAGAACGGCGTAAGCTCCCTCGGTCGCGCCGGAGTTAAAAACATAATGCGCCGGTTCGCCTCCCAGCAGCACCGCCAGCGCCTCGTGATACGAATCGAGCCAGATGCGCGCCCTCGCCGCACCTCGCGTAGGACTGGAGGGATTGTGCCAGTTTTCGGCCTGCACCCGCAACCAGACCTCGCGGGCGGTGTCGGCGAGCGCAGTGGTGGAGTTGTGGTCGAAATAGGGCACAGGTAAAAGGAAACGCTAAATCGTATGCGGCTAAATCCTAAAATCGAGTGCGGGCTTGCCCACGCGCTGCGATTGGGTGTGGTGAATGATCTCCCAACCATGAGCACCACCATCAAAGAACTGGCCGTTATCACCACCACCAAGGGCGACATGACCCTCGAATTCTGGCCGGACATCGCGCCGGGCCACGTAGAAAATTTTAAGAAACTCGCAAAAAAAGGCTTTTACGACGGCACCGCGTTTCATCGCATCATCAAGGGTTTCATGATCCAAGGCGGCTGCCCCAACTCCAAGAATGGCGCCGGCGGCATGCCCGGCACCGGCGGTCCCGGCTACCAGATCAAGGCCGAGTTCAACGCCAAGAACCACGTTCGCGGCGTGCTCTCAGCCGCCCGCTCGGCGAGCCCGGACAGCGCCGGCTCGCAGTTTTTCATTTGCCACGGGGACGCCAAGTTTCTCGACAAACAATACACCGCCTACGGCCAGCTCGTAAAGGGTGACGAGGTCCTCGAAGCGATCGCCACCGTGCCGACTGGCGGCCCGGAACGCAGCACCCCGAGCGAGCGCGTCGAGATCATCAGCATCGCCTTCGTCGCCGCCTAAACTCGGCACCGTCGTTCAAAATCAAATACGAAAACCCCAGTCATCAGGACCGAGATTTTGGTGTCCGTTGAAAGCCCACAGACGGATCACCGCACCTGCATGGTGACGGACGCGGCAACGACGAGCACGCCTGTTTGACCCGTTCGTTTCCTGTAGGCAGCGCAGATCGCCCCGATCCCCGCGCGACGGGCGGAGGTGTCGGGATACACGATGACCAGCAACTTGCTGCGCTCGCGCAGCAAGTTCGCTCCCGCTTCCTCGCGCCACTGGCCGTAGGCGTCCAGCACGCTGAAGCCATCGGGAAAGCGCGGAGTCACTTCCTCGTCCAAAAACGTGCGCCACGTGCCCTCGGCGGCAGCGAGCCCAAGCCCCTCGGCATCGAGCGGCGCGGGCGCGCAGTGTATCTCGGTCCGCACCCAAGATTCGGTAATCGGCGCGGCAACGACTGGGGCAAGAAGCGGCAGCCGGAACGGCGACCTTGGGCCCTGTAGCGCTTTAGCACGCGACGACGAACGGGCAGATTATCAGCAGGACTGTGACACGACTTGGATGCATGAAGAAAAAACGTGGGAACATCGCAGGGTGAAACCACCGCACAAGGGAGGCAATCTGATAGGTCGGCGAAGGTGACAGCGGCTGACCTAATTTTTATACCTCGAATAAATTGTGCCGGTTGTGCCAAAAGGACGTTGACAGAGGTTTTCTGCGTCCTACGTTCAACCTTCTCACTTGTTGCAGGGTGGAGCAGCCTGGTAGCTCGTCAGGCTCATAACCTGAAGGTCGTTGGTTCAAATCCAACCCCTGCACCCAATTTAGAAAAGTATAAGCCTCGTATCTATGATGAGATGCGTATTTTTTGCTTCTAAATACGCGCCAAAGTGAGAACAAAACGCCAAGAGTCGCAGAGAACGCGGAGCGCGATTCCCGCCCTCCATGGCGGTCGGGCAATGTGATCTCACGAGAAACTCCGCCTACGCACCGAAAACAGCAGCGCGTGGCAAGCGCGGGACAAGCGCTTCCTACACACGTGCGAGGTGTCGGGCTTGAACGCCTACCACGCTGGTCAACCGATTTACGTGCTGCATGCGAACGGCGGCTACGTCGTGCGGGCGGACAGCCGCCGGATTTTTAAGCGCCCGAAGCTGGCGGCAATTCAGGAGAGCTACGAGCGGATGTTCTGGGCGGAGATTGCGCCGTCGTCGGCCGAGTAACCGGACGGTGCGGCGACTCCTCGAAGGATTTTCCGGAGCGATTTCAGCGTTGCCGCCGCCCGCGAATGCTTAACGTTCCCGACCGTTGTTTTCCCTTCAGTCCCCTCCATCTTCGCTCCCATGAATTTCGAAACCCTGCAATTGCACGCCGGCCAAGAGATCGATCCCACCACACGTTCTCGCGCGGTGCCGATCTACCAAACGACCGCTTATCAGTTCAAAGATTCCGCGCACGGTGCGCGCCTGTTCGCGCTACAGGAATTCGGGAACATCTACACCCGGTTGATGAATCCAACCAACGATGTCTTCGAGAAGCGCGTCGCGTCGCTCGAGGGTGGCGTGGCGGCGCTTGCGACATCGTCGGGGCACTCGGCGCAGTTTCTCGCGATCAATAATATTACGTCGGTGGGTGATAATTTTGTCACGACCTCGCACCTCTACGGCGGCTCCTACAATCAGTTTAAAAATGCCTTTAAAAACATCGGGGTCGAGGCGCGGTTTGCCGATGGCGTGAAGGTGGCGAGCTTCGAGCCCTTGATCGATGCGAAGACCAAGGCACTCTACTTGGAGACGATCGGCAATCCGGGGCTCACCGTGCCGGATTTCGAGGCGTTCGCGGCCTTGGCGAAGAAGCACGATCTCCCGCTGATGGTCGACAATACGTTCGGCGCCGGCGGTGCGATTTGCCAGCCGTTGCGCCACGGAGCGCACGTGCTCGTGGAGTCGGCGACGAAATGGATCGGTGGACACGGCACGAGCATGGGCGGTGTGATCGTGGATGCGGGCAAATTCAACTGGGGCAACGGTAAGTATCCGCAGTTCACTTCGCCGTCGCCAAGCTATCACGGCATGGTGTTGAACGACCTGTTTGGTGTTGGCGGACCTTTTGGGAATATCCAATTCATCATTCGCTGCCGCGTGGAAGGTTTGCGCGATTGGGGTCCGGCACAGAGCCCCTTCAACTCGTTCTTGCTGCTGCAAGGGCTGGAGACGCTCTCGTTGCGCGTGGAGCGCACGTGTGAAAACGCGCTGGCGCTGGCACGATGGCTGGCGGCGCATTCGGAAGTGATTTCGGTGAACTATCCCGGTTTGGAAAACCATCCGACGCACGCCGCGGCGAAGAAATACCTCACGCGCGGCTTCGGCGGTGTGTTATCGTTTCAAGTCAAAGGCGATCGCGCGCGGGCGGAGAAATTCGTGAACAGCCTCAAGCTGATTTCCCATCTCGCGAATGTGGGCGATGCGAAGACGCTGATCATTCACCCGGCTTCGACGACGCACTCGCAATTGTCAGCGGCGGAACAACTCTCCGCCGGCGTGGCCCCGGGCGGGTTGCGGGTGTCGCTTGGCATCGAGCACATCGACGACATTACGGCAGACATTTCGCAGGCGTTGGTGGCCTGAGTGAACGCGGCGGCGCGTTTTGCGCGGCCCTGCTCGTAAGAGCAGGGATTGGACGCTGGCTCGCTTTTTCTCCTGCATCGCGCGGTGTCCCGGAGTTCGCGTCCCGCCTCTCACGAGACGGGCTATTTAAACCCCTCCCGGCCCGTTCCCCTGCAAATCCAGTTTGGTTCTTCGACGTTTTCAGTGGGTAGGGTGCAATAAACTGGTAGGCGAAGAAGATGACACCTGATCAATCATTTCACGATTTACTGGTATTGGGACAGCAATGGCGTGTGGTGAAGTGCGAGTAAGCGTCGAAGTAGGGCGAAGTGAGTGCGGAGCGGGGCGGGGTAGTGCGTTTGTGGGTGGAGGAGACCCCAGCGTTGTGGCCTGGTGAGAGCATGGCGGCACGCCAGTTGGTGCGCTGTTACGACCACGTGGGGGAGGAGTTGGTTTGGCGGCACCTCAACGTGTTTGAGCATAGCTGCGAGATACGCTGCCGCTTGCTGCGCGGGCAGCGCTGTAAAATGCCATTTCGTTAAGAAGCAAAGGCCGCCGGAAGCAGGTGCACTTACGGGTGATAATAAGCCAAGCGCCTCGGCAAAGCCGCCGACACGAAAACGCCCTAAATCGCCACACAATAAGTCTTAAATAGAACCAACGTGCCTCCTTTAAGACCCGGGCGGAAGAGAAATAGAGACCACCAGAACCGACCGAGCGAATCAGAGACAATTCAGACGGTTCCCTAATCCTTCTCGATGATCTCCCGAACCCTTACTTATTAAATGGTGCCAGAGGCCGGGATTGAACCGGCGACCAAAGGCTTATGAGTCCTCTGCTCTACCACTGAGCTACACTGGCGTTTACCACTTAAATTCCCGGAATCGAACTCGCATCCGTCCGAGACTGCCTCGGTTGAAACAGGGGCCGTAACTACGTTCGCCTTGCTTCCCTCCGCAAGCAAAAATCTTTCCGTCTGCGCCCGACACCCAGCCAAGGCCCTGCGCGCGGCCTCGTCGTCGCACACTCAAACCGCGGTAAGCCGGGCGTTGTCGGCCTGCGCGGCGGCACTCTCTGCGGCGGACACATCCGCCACCCGCCAGCCGCTGCCAGCGATGAGGGCGAGCTCAGCACGGGTAACGCCCGCCTCGGTCGCGAGCGCGCGGTATTCGTCCAGAGGGGTGTTGTTGAAAACCAGCTGATCGTCGGTGCTCACAGTGCAATTCACGCCAGCATTCATCAGCGCGCGGAGCGGATGCGCGGCGAGGTTGGGAACAATTTGCAGGCGGACGTTGCTGATCGGGGTGATGTCGAAGGTGACGCCACCCTCCACCGCGAGAGCGACCACGGCCGGATCCTCGATGGACCGCACGCCGTGCTGCACCCGCGTGACTCCGAGTTGCTCGATGGCCTCGCGCACGCGGCGGGCCCCGTCGAACTCACCGGCGTGGCATTTGGTGACTTTGCCGGCGGCGCGCAGGCGGGCCCAAACGGGTGCCGTCCAGGCCTCGGCGGGCGCGGGCTCGTGGCCGTGCAGGTCCACGCCGGCAATACCGTCCTGGTTTACGAGGTCGTCAATGATTGCCCACATTGGTCCGACGTAGTCGCTGCGCGATATGCCGGCATAGAGTTTAACCGTGAGGCCGGGCGGCACGGCGGCGTGAATGGCAGCGACGATCTCGCGCACGGGGACGTTGATAGAATGGGCGACTGCGGGGTGGATGCTGCACTCGACGTAGCGGACACTGGCGACGACGTGCTTGGCAAAGGTCAGCCGCGCGAACTCATGTTAACGCTCGGGAGAAATAAACCACGGCAAAGCGTGGCCTAGCAGGATCTCGTCGAACCGGGGAAACCTCGGGAAGCGGTAATCGGGGGCGTGGAAGTAGGGCTGCGGCGGATACACGTCGGGCTTCCAAGCGTGCAGAAGTTCGTCGGCGAGCGAACCATCGAGATGCAGATGCGTCTCGGTTTTGGGCAGGGCGCGGATAAAGGCGCCGAGGCCGGCGGAGGGAACGGAAACAGACGTGATTTAGACCGCGAAGGGTTCGCCGTGGCGCGAAGGATTGCGAAGTTTGTCTAGCGTGCCTCAGACCGAGCTTCGCGGGGTTTTGCGTCCCTTCGCGGATTACGATTTCCCGAGCAAATACTCGGGGTTCAGCTTGTGCAGCGTTTTGGGCACGAAGGTGCCGTCTTTGCGGATGAGTTTACCGTCGAACCAGACCTCGCCGCCGCCATATTCGGGGCGCTGGATGTTGACCATATCCCAGTGGACCTGGCTCTTGTTGCCGTTGCCCACGCCCTCGTAGGCCTGGCCGGGGGTGAAGTGGAAGCTACCGGCGATCTTCTCGTCGAAGAGGATGTCGCGCATGGGCTGGCGGATGTGGGGATTGAAGCCGAGGGCGAACTCGCCGACGTAGCGGGCGCCGGGGTCGCTATCGAGGATTTCGTTGAGGCGTTTGGTGTTGTTCGAGGTGGCCTCGACGATGCGGCCTTTCTTGAAGACGAGGCGGATGTTGTCGAACGAGGTCCCGAGGTAAACGGACGGCACGTTGTATTGGATAACGCCCTCGACGGAGTCTTTCACCGGGCAGGAAAACACCTCGCCGTCGGGGATGTTGCGTTTGCCGCCGCAGGTCTGCGCGCCGATGCCTTTGATGGAGAACGTGAGCTCGGTGCCCGGGCCCTTGATGCGCACGCGGTCCGTGTTGGTCATGAGGGTCTGGAGGGCCTTCATACCGGGAATCATGCGGGCATAGTCGAGGGTGCAGACGTCGAAGTAGAAGTTTTCGAAGGCCTCGGTGCTCATGCCGGCTTGCTGGGCCATGGCGGAGGTGGGCCAGCGGAGAACGACCCACTTGGTTTTGTTCACGCGATGATCGAGCACGGGCTTCATGAGGCGGGCGTAGAGCTGCACGCGGACCGAGGGCACGTCGGTGGATTCGAAGATGTTCTCGGAGCCGCGGAGGGCGATATAGGCGTCCACCTTTTGCATACGCAGCAACTCAACCTCGGCCTGGGGCGCGAACTGGGCCTCCTCGGCGCCGAGCATGAGCTCGCGGGTGACGCGGGCGTGGTGCATCTGCACGATCGGGTGGGCGCCGAGGGCGCGGACGGCGCGAACGAGCGCCACGATCATGGTGTCGGGCACATCGAAGGCATCAATGAGCACGCGCTCGCCTTTTTTTAGTTCGCAGGAAAAGCCGCTGAGACCGGCGGCTAGTTTATCAAGGCGGGGATCGGAGAGCATGGGCGATCGGGAAAGAGATGAAAAAACTACGTTGCCGCAACCGTGGTGCTGCGAGACGGGGACGGCGGGAGCGCACCAACGCCGGCGGGGGCGTCGGGGGGAAAGCAGATGCGACCGACGGCCTCGTCAAAGTTTGCCGCGCCGCGGAGGATTTCTATCTCGAGGCGCAGATAGTAAATCGGCACCGGGCAGTGCATGCCCTCGGCGATGCGCACGGCATCCTTTTCGGTGGTGACGATGTAATCCACCTGGCGCTCCAAGGCCTCGCTGAAAATCTCCACGAAGTCCTCGTAGGTGAAACGATAGTGATCGAGAAAGCGGCGGGCGAAGGCGATGTGGCCGCCTAGATCGCGCACGAAAGCCTCGAAACTCTCGGGCACGGCGATACCGCTAAACGCACCGACCTTGCGGCCGACGAGATCGGTGAGCGGAAGTCGTTCACCCTTGCCGAGCGGTTGGAGATACTGGGGGCGGTGGGCGCACTCGATGATATCAACGCCGGGATTATTTTGATGAATGAGATTCTCGAGCTCGGTGTCGCGCTGACCGTCGGACTTGGTGAGGAAAACATAGCTGGCGCGCCTGAGGTGTTTGATCGGCTCACGCAAGACACCGCGCGGTAGGAGCTGGCCGTTGCCGAAGGGATTGGTTTTGTCCACAAGGAGGAGATTCAGGCGGCCCTTGAGCGGCAGGTATTGGAAGCCGTCGTCGAGGATAAGCGTGTCACAGCGAAAGCGTTTGATGGCGAAAATGCCGGCCTTGACGCGATCCTTGTCCACCAGGACGACGACGCCGGGGAGGTTGCGAGCGAGCATGTAGGGCTCGTCGCCGGCCTGCTCGGAATCGAGAAGCATGCGCTCGCCATCGCTCACGATGCGAGGCGGAGGCTCGGAAGTGTGGGTAAGCCAGAACCAGGCTTTTTTCCAGAGCGGCGGGGCCTTGCTGCGATAGCCGCGCGAGAGGATCGCAACCTTGCGGCCGCGATCACGGAGGGCGCGGGCGAACATCTCGACGACCGGCGTTTTCCCCGTGCCGCCAACGGTGAGGTTGCCCACCACGACAACGAGGCAACCCAGCGGTTGATCATGCAGGATTCGGGTGCGATAGAGCCAGGTGCGGGCCTGCACCACGCCGCTGAAAAACCACGACAACGCGTGCAAAAAACCAGCAAAGATCGTCGCTCCCACGCTTTGCCGCCGATCGTAGATCACATCGATGGTGAACTGCTCCAGCTCGTTGAGTTTGCGTTTAATGAAGGATGACATGCGGACGGACGGGCGAGAGCAGGTGAGACGGGTAATTCGATTTGACGATTTTGGCGGTGTGCCGCTTGTTAAGACCTTGCGCGCTGTGCGCGGGGGTCAAGCTTCCGCACGTCGCGCCCACCCTCGAACGGCACTTCAAATCCACTCTCTTTCCCATGAGCTACAAACTATTCATTCCCGGCCCAGTCGCCGTCTCCAACAAGACGCTCCAAGCCATGGCCCAAGGCATGATCGGCCATCGCAGCCCGGACTTCGTCGCGCTTTACAACGCGATGCAGCCGGACCTGCAGGCCCTTTTCTTCACCAAGGATCCGGTGTATCTCTCCACCAGCTCCGCGTGGGGCGTGATGGAAGGCGCCATCCGCAACGTGGTTAAAAAGAAGGTTCTCAACTGCATGAACGGCGCCTTCTCCGACAAGTGGTATGACGTCGCCCTGCGCTGCGGCAAACAAGCCACCGCCCTGAAGTTCGAATGGGGCCAGCCAGTGGATCCCGAGGCTGTCCGTCGCGAGCTCGCCACCGGAGACTACGACGCGGTCACCATCATCCACAACGAGACCTCCTGCGGTTGCATGAGCGACATCGACGCCCTCATGGCTGTCTTGCGCGAGTTCCCCGAAGTCATCTCGATCATTGATACCGTCAGCTCCTTTTCGGTGGTGCCCATAAAGAAGGACGAGCTCGGCATTGATGTGCTGATCACCGGTTCGCAAAAGGCCCTCGCCTTGCCGCCCGGTCTCGCCCTCGTGAGCGTTTCAAAGCGCACCCTCGAACGTGCCGCCACCATGGCTGACCGCGGATACTATTTTGACCTCGTCGAGTTCCAGAAAAACCACGAAGCCGGCATGACCCCAAGCACGCCCGCGATCGCGTTAATCTACGCCCTAAAGTCCAAGCTCGATGACATCAAGGCCGAGGGAATCGAGGGCCGCTACGCGCGCCACGCCCGCCTCAATAAAACCGTCCGCGACCACATCACGGCGAAGGGTTTTACGATGTTCCCAAAAGCAGGCCACGGATCCGTCGCGCTGAACTGCTTTGCCAATAACCTCGGCTACGATCTCTCCGCCTTGAACAAGACGCTTAAGACGAAGCACCACCTCGTCATTGACGGCGGCTACGGAAAGCTGAAGGGCAAGACCTTCCGAATCTCAAACATGGGCGACGAGACCGACGAGTCTATCGCCTCGATGCTCGAATCCTTCGACGCCGCCCTCGCCGAGTGCCCGAAGGCCGCGGCCGCTTGACCGAATCGAACGGCTAAGCCGCTCTTAGTTTAGATTTCAGTTCTCGCATCTCACCCAAGCGCCGGAGCATTCCCGGCGCTTTTTTGTATCTTTTTAATTCGGCCGCTTGACATTGCATGTGAAATAGAAATACTGCTCACATGAAACAAAAGCGCCTCACCGTCAGCCCTGGTGCCGTCGCTGAGGAAGCCGTTATGCACTATGGCTCGGCCGGTGCGGTCGCGCGGGTGAAACACGGTTTACCGCTGCGGGAGTTTGATGCTTTGCGAGGGTTGCTCGATCTCACCGTCGAGGATTTGGCGGCGCGTATCGGCATCTCGCCCGCCACTTTGTCGCGCCGCCGTCGCGAGGCCGATGACGGTCGCCTCGATCCCGAGCACAGCGACCGCCTCATGCGTTATGCCCGGCTTTATTGGCAGACCGTGCAGCTGCTTGAGGGCCACGAGGAATCGGCCCGCGCCTGGCTAAAGCGCCCCGCCCGCGCCCTCGATAGGGTTACGCCGCTAGATTTCGCCGATACCGAGGTCGGGGGCCGCGAGGTCGAGACTTTGATCACGCGCCTCGAACACGGCGTTTACACCTGATCATGGTCAAGGCATGGAGGGCAGTTAAGACGATCTACGCGGCAAATCCACTCGACGGCGAGGGAGCCAGACGCGCGGGCGGACCCTGGAACCCAGTCGGCACACCTGCGCTCTACGCGTCGGATTCGCTCGCCCTCGCCATGATGGAGGTTCTGGTGCATTTCGACACCGCCATGCCGATGGCGAGCTACGTCGCCCTGGAGTTGGAGATTCCAGACGCGGCGATCGTGGGCGTAAACCCAAGCGCGATTCCCGGTAGCTGGCCCAAACTCGATTCCATCCCCGCCTCCCAGCGCATCGGTCACGGAATGATGGTGATGCACAACTTTTTCGCCATCGCAGTGCCGAGCGTAGTGGTGCCGCGTTCGTTCAACTACGTGATCAATTCCGCCCATGCCGATTTCCCGATCTGGGCATCGCTGCAACTTCGTCGTGCGCCGATCCCCCTAGACTTCGACGCTCGCCTCCTTGGGCAAAATTCGATTCCCCAACCTTCTGTTAACAAGTAGTTTACGGACAGGTGAAACGGTCAGGTCGGAAACTAAGCCTTGCTCTAGCCGTTTTCGCCCCCTACCCGCTCCAAACCCATGAAGTCCCTTGTCATCGCCGAGAAGCCCTCCGTCGCCGCCGACCTCGCCCGTTCCCTAGGCAAGGTCCCGAAAAAGGGCGACTTCTACGAAAATAACGAGTGGGTGATTTCCTCAGCCGTTGGCCACGTCGTCGAGTTGGAGATGCCCGAGGATATTGACAAAAAGAAATACGGCTTCTGGCGACTTGAGACCCTTCCCATCATCCCGGAAAAATTCGGCCTCAAGCCCATCGAGGACTCCAAGGAGAAATTCTCGCTCCTCAAAAAACTCCTCGCCCGCAAGGACATTGATCAAGTCATCAACGCTTGCGACGCCGGCCGTGAGGGAGAGCTGATCTTCGTCTATCTCTACCAACTCGCCAAGGCCAAGCTCCCCGTAAAACGCGCCTGGATGCAGAGCATGACGACCGAGGGCATCAAAAAAGCCTTTGAAAAACTCCGCCCCGGCTCCGATCTCTCCGGCCTCGCCGATGCCGCCCGCTGCCGATCCGAGAGCGATTGGCTCATCGGCATCAATGGCACCCGCGCCCTCACCAAGCGCATGTTCGGCTCCAAGGCCGGTAACGTCGCCTCGGTGGGCCGCGTGCAGACTCCCACCCTCGCCATCGTTTACACCCGCGAACTCGAAATCCGCAATTTTAAGCCCCGCGCCTTCTGGCGTCTCACCGCCAACTTCCAAGTCACCCAGGGCGCCTACGAGGGCGTTTACCAAAAACCCAACTTCAAGAAGGAGGCCGCCAACGAACACGATCGCGCCGACCGCCTCTGGCAACAAGCCGCCGCCGAGGCCGTGCTCGCCGATTGCCAACGCAACCCGTCCGCCACCGTCCGCGACGACAAAAAGCCCACCTCCCAGTCCTCCCCGCGCCTCTACGATCTGACCACCCTCCAGCGTGAGGCGAACGGTCGTTTCGGCCTCTCCGCCCGCCGCACGCTCCAGATCGCCCAGGCCCTCTACGAGCGCCACAAGCTCATCACTTACCCCCGCACCGACGCCCGCGCCCTGCCAGAGGACTACGCTGCCACCGTGCGCGAGACCCTCCAGGCCCTCTCCGGCGATCTATCCCAACATGCCGCCAAGGTCGTCCAGTCCGGCTGGATCCGCCCCGGCAACAAGAAGATCTTTAACAACGCCCAGATCTCGGATCACTTTGCCATCATCCCCACCACCGCCGAGCCCAAGTCGCTCGATGAGATGGAGGCCAAGGTCTACGACATGATCGCGCGCCGCTTCGTCGCCGCCTTCTACCCCGAGGCCCAGTTCGACGTCACCACCCGCATCTCCACCATCGCCGGGAAACACGATTTTAAAACCGAGGGCAAAGTCCTCACCGAGGCCGGCTGGCTCGCCGTCTACGGCAAATCCGCCGCCCTCGACGACGACCTCGCCGGCGCCGACTCCGCAGGCAAAAAAGAGGCCACCGGCTCCTCCAAGCCTCTCCCTGCCCTCTCCCCCGCCGACGCCGCCAAGGCCAAAACCCTCGACACCGTCCTCCACGCCGAATCCACCAAGCCCCCCGCCCGCTACACCGAAGCCACCCTGCTCTCCGCCATGGAAGGCGCCGGCAAACTCGTCGAGGACGAGGACATGGCCGAGGCC
>CAMDHP010000014.1 GCA_945898185.1 Akkermansia muciniphila
CGAAGCCGTCATCGGTCTTGAAGTCCACGTCCAGATCAAGACCCGTTCCAAAATGTTCACCCGTGTCGCCGCCGGCTACGGTCAGCCCGAGAACACGCTCACCGATCCCACCGTGCTCGCCCTTCCCGGCGCACTGCCGGTGATGAACAAGGCCGCGGTGGACGCCATTATCAAGGCCGGCCTCATGCTCGGCTGCGAGATCGCGCCCGTCTGCAAGTGGGACCGCAAAAACTACTTCTATCCCGACTCGACCAAGAACTACCAGATCTCACAATACGACCAACCCATCTGCATCGGCGGCACGGTCGAGATCGAGCTGCCCGGCCCGGCCCGCAACATCCAAGGCGAGCACAAGGGCATCCCGCTCACCCGTATCCACCTCGAGGAGGACGTGGGCAAACTCAACCACGGCTCCGGCGGCTCGCTTATTGATTACAACCGCGCCGGGACCCCGTTGATGGAAATCGTATCCGATCCAGCCCTACGCTCTGCCGATGAGGCTTACGCCTATCTCCAGTCCATCCGCACCAGCATTGTTTACGCTGGCATATCCGACTGCGACATGGAGAAGGGCCAACTCCGCTGCGACGCCAACATCTCCATCCGCCCGGTCGGCGAGACGAAGCTCGGCACCAAGGTTGAGCTCAAAAATCTCAACTCCATCTCCTTCGTGCGCGACGGCATTGCCCACGAGATCGCCCGCCAGCTCGCCGTCACCAAGGCCGGCGGCGTGATCGTGCAGGAGACGCGCGACTACGACGGCATCGCCGGCACCAGCCAGTCCCTCCGCTCCAAGGAGATGGCGCACGATTATCGCTACTTCCCCGATCCCGATCTTATGCCCGTAAAAGTGGACACCGAGTGGAAGGCCCGCCTCGCCGCCGAGCTGCCCGAGCGCCCCTTCGACAAGCAGCGCCGCTTCATGGCCGCCGAGCCGGACGGCGGCTACGCTCTACCCTACACCCTCGCCAGCGTGCTCATCCCTGACCGTGAACTCTCCAACTGGTTTGAGCAGGCCGCGAAACTCGCCGGCCCCGGCCGCGCTCAAGCGGTGGGCAACTGGATCGTCAACGACCTGCTGCGCGAACTCGCAGTCTCCGGCACTACGCTCGACGCCGCCAAGGTCACCCCCGCCGCGCTGGCGGAACTCGTCAGCCTCGTCGCCGCCGGCACCCTTCTGCAAAACGCCGCCAAGGAAGTTTTCTCCGACCTCGTTGCCACCGGCGACACCCCGTCCGCTATCGTGGCGCGCAAAGGTCTCGCCGCCGCGCCCACCGACACCGCCGAGCTGGAGACCTGGTGTCGTGAAAGTATCGCCGCGAATGCCAAAGCAGTCGCCGAGTTCAAGTCCGGCAAGGAAGGCGCACTCAACGGACTCAAGGGCCCCGTCATGAAAGCGGCCAAGGGCAAGGCCAACCCCAAGGCGGTTGACGAGACGCTTCGTCGCCTGCTCGCGGAGCATTAAGACTCACCACCCCAAAAAAAACTCATGCTTACGCTGCCCGTCGCCCCCGGTCTGCACCTAACGCAACTACACCCCGACGACACTGAGGAGTTGTTTGCCCTCACCGATACCAACCGCGCCCACTTGCGCCGTTGGTTGCCTTGGCTCGATGCCACGCGCGTTGCCGCCACCACCGCGAAGTTCATCGCGCAAACGCAGCGTGAAGCGACCGCCGGCACCGGGCTGCATTTCGCGATCTACGAGCAGACTATCATGGTTGGCATAATCGGATACGTGCGCATAGATTCAGCGAATCGCGGCGCTTACATCGGCTACTGGCTCGCCGACGACGCGCAGGGACGCGGCATCATGACCCGCGCGGTGACCACCCTCTACACTTACGGCTTTGCGAAAATGGATCTTCACCGCCAGGTCATCCTCTGCGCCGAGCAAAACACCGCCAGTTGTGCCGTGGCCGAGCGCTGCGGTTTCCAGTTTGAAGGTGTCTCCCGCGATGCCGAGTGGCTCTACGACGCCTGCGTCAGCCTCCGCGTTTACGCCCGCCTGCGCACCGACGCCTGACCATTGCCTGCCACCGGCCGGCAGCCGCAGTTAATACTAGGAATCTTGTTTTCCCAAAGCGGTGGGGGTAATTAAGATCGTTACGATCCTCGTCCCCGCCCTCAAAACGGCGGTTCTGGAAAAGAGGAATCACGGATTTACTCGCTCGGAGCGGGAAACGCGCTCTCTTGGGCGACATGGATTTGGCCAACGTGCTCTTTATCGTCTGGGGAATGATCGCGCTCAAACTGTTCGCCGAGCTCGGTCTGGCGGCGCTGAACCGTCGCGAAGTGAAGCGGCACGCCGAAGTCGCCCCGCCGGCCGTGGCCGCGATGGTGGACGCCTCCACGTATCGCAACAGCGTCGCCTATACGTTGGCAAAAAACCGCTTCGGCATGGTGAGCCACGTCTTCGAGGCCGGCGTGCTGGCGTTGCTCCTTGGCAGCACGATCCTGCCTTGGCTGTTTGCCCACATTGGGGTTTGGGCGCCGATGGCGAAGTGGGATGACGCCCTCTTCATCCTCGCGGCCGGTGTGCTGGCTGGCCTGCCCGGCCTGCCCTTCGAGTGGTGGGAACAGTTCCGCCTGGAGGCGCAATTCGGCTTTAATAAAACGACCCCGGCACTCTGGGTGAGCGACAAACTCAAAGGCGCGGCACTCGCGCTCGGCCTCGGTTTTCCTATTTTGTGGGGCCTTCTCTCGCTTATCGGCTGGGTGGGCGCGGCGTGGTGGCTCTGGGGCTTCGGCCTGCTCTTTGGATTTCAGCTCCTAATGGTCGTATTTTATCCGCGGCTGATTCTCCCGCTGTTCAACAAGCTATCGCCGTTGCCCGAAGGGGAGTTGCGCGAGCGACTCTTCGCGCTCGCGGGGCGCACCGGTTTCAAAGCCGCGACCATCGAGGTGATCGACGGGAGCAAACGCTCCGGCCACGCCAACGCGTTTTTCACCGGCTTCGGCCGCTTCCGTCGTATCGTGCTTCTCGATACGTTGATCAACCAGCTCACTCCGACCGAGGTCGAGGCCGTGCTTGCCCATGAGGTGGGCCATTACCGCAAGGGCCATGTGCCAAAAATGCTTCTCACTTCGGCGGCGCTGCAATTGGGCGGCTTCGCAGCAATTGCGGCCCTCGCGCGCAGTGCGTGGTTCAATCCCGCGTTCGGTTTCCCTTCGGGTGAGCTGGCACCGGCGTTCCTGCTTTTCGGGCTGACCAGCGGGCTGGTGTTTTTCTGGTTCGCTCCCATAGGCAACCGGGTGTCGCGCAAACACGAGTTCGAGGCCGATGCGTTCGCTCGTGAAGCGATGGGCGGGCCGGCGCCGCTGGTGGCGGCCCTGCGAAAACTGGCGCAAAAGAGCCTCGTCAACCTCACGCCGCACCCGCTCTTCAGCGCGGTTTACTACTCGCATCCGGCGCTGGTCGAGCGGGAGCGCGCGCTGACCGAGGGCTGAAAATGTCGAAACCCATTCGGTCTCTGGTCGGTGCTCTTCTGGCGTTGATGGCCGCGGCGGCCACCCGCGCGGCGGACACCCTCACGCTGGCGACCTATAACGTCCAAAACTACACGCTCGAAAACCGCCAGCTGGCGGCGGGCGGCGGCTTCCGGCCGGATTACCCAAAACCCGAGGCGGAAAAGGCAGCGTTGCGCGCGGTTATCCGCAAACTCGACGCCGACGTGATCGCCTTTCAGGAAATGGGTGGGCCGCCGTTCTTGGAGGAGTTGCGACGCGATCTGGCAAGCGAGGGGGTCAGCTATCCCTACGGCGAGGCGATGCTCGCGGCCGACGAAAAACGCGGTCTGGCGGTGCTCAGCCGCGTGCCGCTCGGGGCGGTGACGCCGCATCGTGATTTGGTCGGGGCGCGCGCGCCGGTGGATGGCGCGGGCGGCTCCGGAACATCTACCGCTCCGGTGGGGGTGCGGCGCGGGCTTTTGGAGGTGGAGGTGCCCTGGCCGGAAGGCGGCGGAGACGGGGTGGTGACGCTTTTTGTGGTCCACCTGAAAAGCCGTCTTACCGACGATAAGAGTGACCCCGCCGCCGATGAGCAGCGCTCCGCCGAAGCGGTGGCGGTGCGCGAGCGGATTTTGCAGCGTGTGACCAAGCCGGAGACGGATGACGGCGGCGCGCCCAATACGGGGCGTTACGTGGTGCTGGGTGATTTCAACGACGTGCCGGGCAGCCGAGCACTGCGCGCGGTGCAGGCGAAGGGAAAACGCGAGATCGCGACATGGGTGGACGCAGCGGACTCGCGAGGGCACCGCTGGACGCACGCCTATGCTACCCGAGCGGTGTATTCACGATTTGACCATGTGTTAGTATCGGCGGCGCTTCTTTCAGCGGTGGAGCGGGCCCGGATCGAGGATGCCCCCGAAACGGCTTTGGCCAGCGACCACCGGCCTCTGGTGTTGCGCCTGCGTGCACTCAAATAAAACTGCAGCTGAAAATGACTGCTCCATGGAGAAGCTACGACATTTCCTAAAATGCTCTTGAACGCCTAGGGGTTGCCCTGGGCAAAGGGGCACAAAAAACGGAGACCGTGAAAAGGTCTCCGCTGAAAAGCGGGTCAAAGGTCGAGGCGTTGAGCTTACTGAACGATCACTGGAATGGTGACTTCGCCATTGCTGTAGCCCTTTAGAAAGAGGCTGCCGGTGCCGGGCTTGCCGCCCTTGACGTCAATGGTGACGGCGGTCTGGCCCTCGGGCACGATGACCTCGGGCATGACGACGCTCTCGGGGATGTCGGTCGTGACATCGAGAAGCTGGCCGCCGGGGCCGGCGGGCACCGATACGGTAAAGGTAAGCGGCTGGCTCAAGTCCTTGGAGAGGGTGAGGGCGCTGGGCGAGACATCCACCGAGGCGGGGTCAACGCGGAAGGTGCCGACGGGGGAGTTGCCGGCTGCACCCTCGAGGGTGACGCGGTAGTTTCGACCGGTGGCGACGGCGGGAACGATAAAGCTGAGGGAGTTGGCGGACTCGTTAATGGTCTTCACCGTGACGTCGTCGAACTTGATGATGTCGGCGTTGCCAAAACCGCGTCCGACGACGCTGATACGGGATCCGACGGGTCCGCGATTGGTTTCCAGGGACATCACGTAGCGACTGACAATGCGGGCGCGGACGACGTCAATGTAGTCCTGGCGGCGACGAATTAGGCCGTCGTTATCAACGCTATAGTCAATGACGTAATAGTAGGCGACGTCGTCGCGACCGGCGGGAAGTTTGAATTCGTATTCGAAGACGCCCTTGCCGAGCGCACCGCTCTCCATCTTGTGGGTCTGGCCATCAATGACGATGGTGGCGCTGATGCTGTCGCCAATGACGTGGGTGGACGTGGGCTTCACGTTCACGGCAAAGCTATAAATGCGCGAGGGATTCTCGGGCAGAACCTTGGGCGTGAGGTTGGTTATTTGCAGATCGCAACCGGCGAGCAGGGCCAGGGTGGCGGCGCAAAATAGGGAGCGAAACAGACGCGGTAGGGTGAAACGAGTGGAAGTGTGCATCGAGATTTGGGTGTCCAATGAGACCGGGATGCAACATGGATGGTGGTCGAATGGCAATGAGCGAAATTGAGCCCACCGTATCCGCCGCGTTTTCACACAGTCCGCTTGGCCTTTACGTGCACGTGCCCTTTTGCGCCAGCACGTGTGATTTCTGTGCGTTTTACCAGACGACACCGACCCGGGCAGGGGTGGTTTCTTACCTGGAAACGGTGGGTGCAGAGCTAAGATTAGCGGCACTGCGCAAGCGGGTTTCCACCGTGTTTTGGGGCGGTGGCACGCCCGGCCTGCTTGCGCCGGAAGACTTGCGCACGCTGGGCGAAACCGTGCTGGCGGCGTGCGGCGGGCAACCGGCGGAGTGGACGGTCGAGCTCGCCCCCGCTTCGGTGACGGACGCGCGGCTGGCGATTTTGAAGGAACTCGGTGTGACGCGGGTATCGCTCGGGGTGCAGAGTTTCTCCCCCGAATTGCTCGATGGCCTCGGCCGCCAGCACACCCGCGAGCAAGTGCTGAAAGCCTACGAACGCGTGCGGGCGGCGGATTTTTCGAGTGTCAACCTCGACCTCATGTTCGCTCTGCCGGGGCAGGACGCGGCCGCTTGGGCGCTCGATTTGGAAACCGCCATCGCGCTGGCTCCGGATCACCTTTCGACCTATTGCCTGACCTTCGAGGAGGACACAAAGCTCTGGGTGAAGCTCTCCAAAGGTCAGGTGAAGCTCGATTCCGAGCACGAGGCGCGCCTCTACGAGCGCACTTGGGACACCTTGGAGGGAGCGGGCTACGCGCAGTATGAGGTTTCTAACTTCGCTAGGCCGGGGCACATCTGTAACCATAATCTTAATACGTGGCGCATGCATGAGTGGGTCGGGATCGGTCCCTCGGCGGCGGGCCAGCACGACGGCGTGCGCGGGGCCAACACCGCCGACCTGGAAAAGTGGATCGCGGGCGTGGCTCGCGGCGAACGTATGACCGAGGACCGCGCGCACCTGACGCCCTCGCTGCTGGTCGAGGACGCTATGGTGTTCGGCCTTCGACTCAACGAAGGCGTGAACCTGACGGCGCTGCGCGCACGGTTCCCGGCGGCGGGCTGGGCGGAGCTGGAGTCAACGCTGACGCGACTGGAAGAGCAGGGATTACTGGAGCGGGCGAGTGGCGGTGCGGGGGTGAAACTCACGCGGCGCGGGCGCTTGCTGGCCGATTCCGTTGGCAGCGAGCTGGTCGGTATGTTGACCGAGGTCTGAGCGGCGCTGTGCGTATCCCTGTGAGCGGCGCGGGGGCGATCCTTCACGCTCCTGCGTTCGATCACGCGGTGACGTTTTCCAGCGAGCAACCATCGGCGTCGGGCGTCTCGCAATTCGGCCGGGCCACGACGCCCGCGTAAGGCTCGTCGGAGAACGGCGCTTCTCCGGGTGCGAGCAGATGCTCGTCGCACACCGCGAACAACTGCGCGGCCGAGGCGGTGCGGCGCATGGCGTGGAGAAATGCCCCCTCGGGGTCCACGGATTGGCCGACGAAATTGAGGTATTTCTTCATCTTGTTTACGTGGGCGAGCTCTGGGATGCCCTCGTGCCAGGTGCTTTTGAACAGGTCCACGACGTAGGCGTGCACATCGCGCAGCGTCGGCGCGAACACGGGCTCGCCCGCGATTTTTTGGCGGATCTGTCGAAAAATCCATGGATTGCGAATGGCATGACGCCCCACCATCAAGCCGCCGGCGCCGGTCTCGGCGAGGATGCGGACAGCGGCGTTGGCCGACGTGACGTTCCCGTTGGCGATGACGGGGCAGGGGACTGAGCGCACGGCGCGGGCAATCTCGGCGTAACGAACCTCGCTGCGATACATCTCCTTCACGGTGCGGCCATGAACGACGAGCAGGTCAACCCGATGGCGCGCGACCGAGGCGAGGATGGCCTCGAAGTTACGCGTATCCTCAAAGCCGATGCGCATTTTTACCGTGAATAGCCCGGGACAGGCCGCGCGCATGGCTTCGATGATGGCGTCCACGTGCGCGGGATCGCGGAGCAGGCCGCCGCCGACATTTTTTTTGTAAACCTTGGGCGCGGGGCAGCCGAGATTCAGGTCAATACCGGCGACGGGATGAAGCAGCAGCTCGGCGATCGTGCGGGTGATGTGGGGAATCTCCTCGCCGATGAGCTGCGCGAAGACTGGTCGGCCGGTGCGGTTCTCATCAATGGAGCGGACGATGTGTTTTTCCGGACGGGACTGGGCGTGGACGCGGAGAAACTCGGTGACGAAGTAGTCCGGCGCGCCATGCCGTGCGCTGAGGGCCATGAACGCGAGATCGGTGACATCCTGCATCGGCGCAAGCGCGAGCATAGGCGCTTCTAGCCGGACGGTCGGGGTCTGGAGGAAAACGGGCACGGGGTGATACGGGAGCGTTAAATGCGCCGAGTGCGAGCCGGGAATCGAGTGGTGCCACGGGTTCAGACCGCCGCTCCGCGAGGGAGACCGGCGGGGGCGTGCGGCTCAAGCCAGCGCGCGCCAGAGAAAAGCAATCACGCCGCAGAGCACGGCGCCGATAGCCGTCGGCATGAGCGCGGAGAGGGCGGTCCACTTCAGAGACTGCGTTTCTTTGTAGATGGTGTAGAGAGTGGTGCTGCAGGGGTTGTGGCAGAGACTGAAGATCATGAGGCACACGCCGGTCAGTGCCGTCCAACCCGAGCCGACCAACAAAGCGCGCACGCCTTCGTCGCCGGTCTCGAACATGACGCCGGCCGCGTGCTCGCCGCCCGCCTGGCCCGTGAGCAGCACCGTGAGCATAAGAATGGAGGGCACGACTATTTCGTTGGCTGGGATGGCGATGATGTAGGCGAGCAGGATGATGCCATTGAGTCCGATGAATACCGCGAAGGGATTCATGCCTGCGACCGCCCAGTAGGCCAGCGTGTGGTCGCTGGCGTGAACGTTTGATACCAGCCAAATAACCGCGCCGGCGGGCAAGGCAAACACCACCGCGCGCCACAGCACGAAGAGCGTGCGATCAATCAACGAGGTGTAGAGTGTGCGCAGGATATTCGGCGGACGATACGGCGGCAGCTCCAAGCTAAAGGTCGAGGATTCGCCGCGCAGCAGGGTCCGGCTCAGCACCCAGGAACACACCAGGCTCAGGCCGAAGCCGAGCAGTGCCACCGCGAAAACCGAACCGGCCGCGACCACGCCGGTGAGGCCCGCCGGCGCGAGTGCGCCGAGAAAAATAGTGGCGATTAGAATCTGCGTCGGCCAGCGGCCGTTGCAGAGGGCGAAGTTATTCGTGACGATCGCAATCAGGCGTTCGCGCGGCGAGTCTATGACCCGCGCGGCGATGACGCCGGCGGCGTTGCAGCCGTAGCCCATCGCCATCGTGAGCGCCTGCTTGCCGTGCGCGCCCACCTTTTGAAAAAGCCGGTCGAGATTGAAGGCCACCCGCGGCAGGTAACCGAGATCCTCGAGCAGCGTGAAGGCGGGAAAGAAAATCATCATCGGCGGCAGCATCACGCTGATGACCCAGGCCGTCGCCAGATACATGCCATCGACCAGCAAACCGGCCAGCCAGAGCGGCATCGAGCCCATTGCCGCCGCGCGAAGAACGGGGTAGAATTTATCCAGCAACACATCGGCGATCATTGCGCTCGGCACGTTAGCCCCGGCGATGGTGAGCCAGAGCACAAAAGCGAAGAGCAGGCCCATGACCGGGAAACCAGTCCACGGATTTGTCAGGACCCGGTCCACCTTGCGCTGGAACGCGAGCCGCTGAGAGGCACCCGCGCGGGCCACGGTGCGTTCGGCGATACGAGCGGACTCGGCGTAGATCGCCTCGGTAAGCCGGTCGTTAAAATCACGCGGTAGCTGCCAGCGCAACTCGCGAGCCTCGCGCAGCAAGGGGTCGGTCTCGACGGGGCGGGTGTTCATCCGCGGACCTCCGCGGCCGCGATGGACTTCGCGGCGACCAGCGCGGCGTAATCGGTGGTGAGGTGGCCGAGCGTGCCAGTCGCCACCATCTCGCCGACGGCGGAATCGCCTTCAAGCAGCCGCAGCGCGATCCAATCCTCGTTGGCCAGGCCTGGAAAACGATCACGCAAACCCCGCACGATTCGCCCGAGCGCCTCGCGCAGGCCGGGCACGGCGAGTTTCAGTTTGTAGGGTTGCGGCGTGTAGGCTCCTGAGGCCACCGCGTGGATCTCGGCGAGCAGCTCCGGCATGCCCTCGCCCGAGCGGGCCGCGCAGGGCACTACTGGGATGCCAAGCTCGCGTGCCAGAGCGCGGGCGTCTATCTCCACGCCATTGGCGCGGGCTTCGTCCATCAAGTTGAGGCAGAGGACGGCGCGGTCGGTGATCTGAAGGATTTGCAGGGCGAGGTTGAGGTTTCGCTCTAGGCAGTTGGCATCAACAACCACGACCGTGATATCGGGTTTGCCGAAGAGGATGAACTCGCGCGCGACGGTTTCATCTGGGCTGGCCGAACGGAGCGAGTAGGTGCCTGGGAGGTCAACGATTTTGAAACGCTTGCCCGCGTAGGCGAAGCCGCCCTCGGCACGCGCGATGGTCTTACCCGGCCAGTTGCCGGTATGCTGGCGCAGGCCGGTTAGGCGGTTGAAGACGGTGCTCTTGCCAGTATTGGGGTTGCCGGCGAGGGCGACGACGTAGTCGGTCTTGCTGACATCAAGTCCGAGACGCTGCGAGGGACCGCGCGGCACGGCGGCGCAGGAATCGCAGGCGGAGGGAGGGCAGGCGGAGGACATTTTCGGTTTGTGTAGTTAAAAATCAGTCACGCCCGCGACGGCTGCACGAGCACCTGCAGGGCCTGCGTCTTGCGCAGCGCGATGAGCGTGCCCCGGACGCGAAACGCCGCCGGCCCGCTCAGGGGGCTGTCGAGCTCGTGCTCGACGCGGCTGCCCGGGACGAAGCCCAGGTCGAGCAGGCGCGAGCGCTCGGGGCCGATGCAGCCGGGCAGCAAGGCGAGGACCTCGGCCGCTGCGCCGCGCGGGATCTCGCTCAAGCGGCAGGCGCCGGCTGGCGTGTCGTGCTCGTCCGCCAGCGGCGGTCGCACGCGGATGAGCGCCGCCAGCTCGGGCGGCAGCTCTTCGCGTCGGGCCTCGATCTCCAGCGTGCACGCACTGGGTGGGGCTGCCGGGACCCGGGCAAAACGCATTCCCGCAAAAATCCCCCGCGCCGCCAGCAGCGCGAAGAGAGCGGGCGGCTCGTCCTCGATGTGCGAGATCACGCCGGGACGGCACTCCGGCCAGGAAAGGAGCGACTGGCCCTCAGGAGCTGGAAATTCGCCTTCGCGCGTCGGGATCGGGTCGCCGTGCGGATCGTAGCGCGGATGCCCGAGCGAGTCCGCCAGCTGGTCAACCTCGGCATCGGTCAAAGCGTGCTCAGCTTGATTGGCCCTGCCATGCCACTCGGCGGCGGGCAGACTGGTGGTGCGGGCGAGCCGGGTTTCAGTCAGCCGGTGGGCGCGCATCACGCGCACCGCTACCGCGCGACCTGTGGCGGTGAGCCGCCAGGCCTGCGCCAGCTCGTCGGCCAGCCCCGCGGCTTTGGCGCGCGCCAACGCAAGTAATCCTGCCTCGCGCCCCAAGCCACCGAGCGCACCGAGATGCGCCTCGGTCGCTTCGTGCTGGCGGTGCTCGCACTCCAGCAGGGCCCGCAGCACGTCTTCCACCGCCGCACGTTCGACGGGTTTAAGTTTCGCCATCGCTGTTTCGGAGAAACGCAGTTCGGCCTCGATCATGATTTGATCAAAGTAAGAATATTAGGTGCGTCAAATATTATTCAAGCAACCTGCGCTGTGGTCGTTTTTCAATAAGATATTATTTCCCCCAAGCTACTTTATTGGTGGCGATTAGGGCTGTTTTGCGATTGCAACGGCAGGCGCGGTGATGCGCATGTCTTGAAGGACGCGCAGGCCCTCGCGAAGGTAAACATCCATCTTGGCGTAGCGTTGATCCCCAGCTTCCTCCTCGTCGGCGATTTCATCGGGGTCGAGGTCGGAATCCTCATCAGGCTTGGCCGGTGCCTTGATCCTTGGAGCTGGCGGCGTGGCGACGAAATACTCCTCGAAGGCGTAGGCGTCGGTCGCTTCGAGGGCTTTGCGTTCGGCGCGGGTGGCGTCGCGGAAGGTCTTGTCGGCGTCCTTGCCGGCGCGGCGGGTCGCGAGATTGAGCGAGATGGCCTTTTCGGCCTGACGATCCTTGAAGCGGGCGATACCGCGTTTCAGAAGGTCGAACTCGGGCAGGGTTTCCATGCGCTTCACGCTCTGCATGCGGAGGTCGGCGATGACGGAGGCAGGGATCGCGGTGGCGGAGAAAAAGCTGGTGGGAATCTCATCCCAAACGAGGGCGTGGGGGAGGTCGCTTTCGCCGATCGGGAGAAACTCATCCACCGATGGTATGATGATATCGGATACAACTCCTTTGAGCTGGGTGGAGGCGCCGTTGGGCAGGAAAAACTTCTGGATCGTGATCTTGGTGGCGCCGGTGGCGAGGCCGAGGCGGGCCACGCCCGGGAGGAAGCGGCGCATCTCCTGCACGGTCTGCACAGTGCCTTTGCCGTGGGTGGAGGTATCGCCAACAATGATGGCGCGACCGTAGTTTTGCAGCGCGCCGGCGACGATCTCTGAGGCGGAGGCGCTGAAGCGCGAAGTGAGCACGACGAGCGGGCCGGCGTAGGCTACGGAGGGGTCGTCGTCCTCGTCCACTTTCACAGCGCCGTCGTAGCCCTTGATTTGCACGACGGGGCCCTTGGGGATGAAGAGGCCGGCCAGCGAAACGGCCTCATTGAGCAGGCCCCCGCCGTTGCGGCGCAAGTCGAGGACGAGGCCCTTGATGCCTGCGCTCTCCATTTGCTTGATCAGGGAGGCGATGTCGTCGGTGGCGCTGTTCTGGTCCGTGGCGTCCGCGCGCTCGCGTCCGTAAAAAGTGGGCAGGGTAATCACGCCAAGGGGTTCGGTGCCGCCGCCGGGGGAGGGGACCTGGAAAATCGCCCCGTGGGCGCGGGCAGAGTCGAGGTTGATAAGATCGCGCACAATCACGACCTCGCGGCGGGCCGCGGAGTCGGCGGCATCGCCAGGCTGGACAAGCAAGCGGACTTGGGTGCCCTTGGGGCCGCGAATCTGCTGGACGATACGGCGAAGCTTCAGGCCGACGATATCCACGAACTCTCCGCCGGCTTGGGCGACGGCGAGGATTTTGTCATTGGGCTTGAGCTGGCGTCCGAGGTCGGCGGGGCCGCCGGGGATGATTTCCTTTAAAATACAGATATCGTCCTCGACGCCGAGAAGCGCGCCGATGCCGAAGAGTTGTAGGCGCATTCCGATCCCAAACTCCTCGTAGTTTTGCGGCGAGAAGTAGGTCGAGTGCGGATCGTAAAGGCTGGAAATGGCATTGAGAAAAACCTCCGCTACATCGCCGGCGGCGAAGTCATCGAGGTTTTTGGAGAGGCGGTCGTAGCGCTTCGTGATGGTGACGCGGGCCTGGTCGAGGGTCTTTTTGTTAAGGAGCTCCTGAAGAATCTCAAACTTCAGGCGGCGCTCCCAGAGCGCATTCGCAGCAGAGGCGTCGGCGGGCCACTCCAGCTCGCGCCTGTCAGTCTCGTAGGTCTCGACGGAGGCGAGGTCAAAGTCGCCGGGCAGGCGGGTTTTGATCCACTGAATCCTCTCGTAAATGCGTTGCTCGTAGCGCGCGAAGACCGCGAAGGCGGGATCAAGTCGGCCGAGGGATTTAGTGTTCCAGTAGAGCGTGTCGGGACGGTTCTTTTCTTGAAACTCGGTAAGATCGGAGCCGAGGAAGAATAATTTCTGGCCGTCGAAGGCACGGAGCGTGTTGGAGATGACCTCGTTATAATTGGAGGGACGGACGGCGTCGCGGTCGTAGTGGACCTCCTCCAAGATGTTCAAGTGCGCGCGCACCTCCAGTTGCAAGGCCTCGCGCTGTTGGCTGGGCAGCGCCGCGAGTAAGTTGCGCGGAGCTGGCGCGAAGGGCGTGGTTGTGACCGCGGGCGCTGCCGCATCCGTTGTGGGCGCGGGTATCACGGGCTCGGCGAATACGATAGCGGAGAGCACCAACAAGACGGCGGTAAGACGGCGGAGAAGGGACATTGTTGATAAAGTAGGAAAGGGGGCGACGGAAAAGGTTGCGGGCTAATTTCGATCTGGCGGCAAGCCGGACGGGGGCAGCCATGCGTGGATCATCGCAGGCCAAGTGTTTGGCGGGCGTCGTCTAGCACCCGCTTTTCTTTGACGGAGAGGGAGCCGAAGCCGCGCTCGTTGATTTTATCAAGGATGCGGTCGACTTCGGCGCGCACCTGATCGCGCCCGACGACGGGGCACGCGGCCCCAGCGCCACCCGGTGAGGAAGATCGGCCCGACACGTTGACAGTGGAGGCGGGCTCGCGGGCAGGAGCCTTACGTATCCAGCGCGGTGTCTCAAACCGGGTCGCGCCACCCGAATCCGCCCGGGCGAAAAAAAGCTGAAAAAATACCCAGCCTCCCGCCAATCCGCCCAAGTGCGCGGAGTGCGCTACCCACTCACCCGAACCGCCGGGTAGCTCCCGAAAAAAGAAGCCGAACAGGTCAATACTTGCGAGAATCGCGACGATCCAAAACGGCTTCATCGTGACCGGAATGATGAAGAGCAAAAGGAAGTTCATCGGGCGCTGCGGTTGCAGGCACGCGAACACCATTAAATACGCCATGACGACACCGGACGCTCCTACCATTTGCCCGGGGCGCGCAAAGTTTACCCCAAGCCAGAAAAACGCCGAGACCAGCACAGCCGTCAGCGTGAGTTGCACCAGACGCCGGGTGCCGAGCGTTGCCTCCAAATCCCGACCGATAAAAAAGAGCCCCAAGCAATTTAGAAGCAGATGCAGGACGCCCCCGTGAAGGAGCGCGTAGGTCAGAAGCGTCCACGCGTAGCCTTGCCGGATACCCGCCCCGCTCAGAGCGGAATAATTGTAATATGCCCCAATCCCGAACCAGCGCTCGAGCAAGTTTTGCACAACGAAGACTCCGACCAGCACCCCCAGAAACCATGGGATCAACGTGAAAGAAAGGGACCGCTGGGGGCCGCGCATGTAGGACCGATCAGATAACATAGAAGAAGCAGACCCTATGCGCGGGACCTGCAAATACAAGGGCGGGCGTGGCACCCCTTCCCCCATCTCAAGACCGATGTGGAGCGATCAATGCTCATCGCTTGACAGGCGAGGGCGCACGGGGGTTTGTTTCGGGAGTCATGGCCAACAAAACCGACAAGTGGGAAAATAACGTCTCGGGTAAATTCTTCGTCGATCAGCAATGCATCGACTGCGATCTTTGTCGCGAAACCGCTCCGGCGTTTTTCACACGACATGACGAGGGCGGCTACTCGTTCGTCCATAAGCAACCCACAACCGAGGAAGATGTATCACTTTGTCGCGAGGCGCTCGAAGGCTGCCCGGTCGAGGCTATTGGCGACGACGGCGAAGCCTAAAACCAGCCGTCAAATTGCCCGGGGAATCCCTCGGGCACCCGACCTCTTCCGGCGCTCCTCGAAGGTCAACGAACCCACTTTTCTCAGCGTGGGTTTTTTTATGCCCCGACGAAAGCACCTGCTTGTTAAGCGAATATTATTTTAGATTAACTAATGAATTGCCAAGGGCCTCGTGGCGCGACTTGGATGCAGGCCTCATGTTCCTCAAATCCCGCGCACTGATCCTTTCGCTTACCCTAACCGCGACCCTCCCCACCTTCGCCGCAGAGGTGTCATCCGCGCCCACTCCCGACGCCGCCCACGCTGTCACTCCGACCGAGCCGCTCGTTGAACTGGAACCCATCACGGTCTTCTCGAAACGCGTTGCCCTGCAGGAGCCGACCGGCACCTACGCCGCTCCCATTTCGGCCCTTCTCTATGATCCCCAGGTGGACGTGCAGGCGCGCAACTTCGCCGAGGGCCAGGCTGACGTCTCGGTTCGTGGCGGCACGTTTGAAAACACCGGCTTCTCGCTCGGTGCCCTTCCCATTTACGATCCGCAGACCGGCCACTACTCCGCCGAATTGCCCGCCTCTTCCTACATGCTCGCCGCGCCCGATGTTCGCACCGGCCTCGCGCAGGCCGCCAACGGCTTCGGTGCCACCGCCGGCAGCGTGACCTACGGCTGGCGCCCCATCCGCACCGGCGGTGCAGTCAGCGTCGGCACCGGCAACAACGACATGGCGCGCGGCGAGATCTACTCCGGCTTCGCCACCGACAAAAAACTCGGCGGCTTCACCCTCGCCGCCGACGCCTCGATCTCCAGCGCCCAAGGCGAAGGCACCCGCGAATGGCGCGATACCAACGCCGTCCCGCGCAACAGCAGCTTCGACTTCAACCGCGTCAGCGGCCGCGTGCAGCTGTCCAACAAGGTCAGCCAGACCGATTTCTTCGCTGGCTATCAGGACAAGGACTTCGGCTGGCCCAACCTCTACGCCGCCCGCCCCACCGCCGCCCTCCGCTACGAGCGCGAACAGTTGCAGACGAAACTTTTCCTCATCAACAACCGCACCGAGCTCGGGGCCGATGGCGACTTCGTGCAGGGCGGCGCCTACTACCGCAATCACCGCGACCACTACTCGATCCCGCTCCTCGGCGCGAACTCCCGCCACGAGACCTCCGTGCAGGGCGGCGCCTTCGATGGCCGTCAGAGCGTGGTCGAAAACACCGCGCTGCGCTATGCCGCAGGCATCATCAACGACGATCTCGTTTCCAACAACCTGACTTTCGGCCGGTTCATGAGCCGCACCCAGGTTTACGGCACCCTCGCCGCCGAACAGACCGTCGCGCTCGAGAAAAACCGCGACCTTGTGCTCTCCGCCGGCGCCCGCTACGATAACAGCAACCGCGACGGCTCCCAGACTTCGCCGCTCGCCTCGATCGAGCTCCGCCAAAGCCAGTCCGCCCTCACCCGTCTCTACCTGAGCTACGACGAGAGCACCCAGCTCCCCACCTACACCGCGTTGAACAACAACCCCGCCTCGCTCTTCGGTGGCGACGCCAACCTCCCCCGCGCTTCCGCCGCCAACCTCGAACTCGGCGCGGATGTCTCGCTCGCCGGTTGGAAAACCCACACCGCCTTCTTCTACCGCCAGGACGAAAACCTGCTCGACTACATCTTCGACCCCACCGGCGGCCTCGGCACCAGTCGCCGCGCCGCCGCCGTCAACCTCGATACTTACGGCGTCGAATTCTTCGTCCAACGCAGCTGGGAGCGCTTCGACCTCGTCGCCGGCTACACCTACCTCCGCAAGGACGACAACTACACCGCGCCCTTCAACGGCAGCTTCTACGCCCTCAACTACGCCGAGCACCGCCTCACCGTCGGCGGCCTCGCGCGCCTCGGCGCTGGTTTCGAGCTTCGCATGGATAACGAGCTCCGCCGCCAAGCCGACAACCAACTCCGCCGCGAGGGTCACGACAACATAAACAGCGCCCTCGGCATTTTCTATTCCGTGCCGCGCGTAAAGGGCCTCACTCTCAACGCCCAAGTCGCCAACCTCTGGGACACCGCCTTCCAGGACGTCCCCCTAGTCCCCGCCTCCCGCCGCGAGTGGTCCATCGGCGCGACCTACGTCTGGTAAGCCGCCACCACCCGACCCCCAAATCCACTCTCTCTCCGTAATTCGCGTCCGCGCTTGCGGGGCGGGGCGGAGCGGCAAATCGTGGCGGTTTCCCATGGCCGCCAATCCTTTCCTCGACTCGTCCTTCCTCATCCGCTGGTCCGCCCACACGCCGAACCAAATCCAACCCGCCGTAGAGGTCGCTCTCGCCGAGGCGCAGGCCGCCCTCGACGCTATCGCCGCCATTGCGCCGGCCGACGCCACCTTTGAGAACACGTTCCTCGCCCTCGAGCAGGCTGGCGAGCGCCTCAACTTCGCCTGGGGAAAAGTCACCCACCTCCAGGCCGTCGCCGACTCGCCCGCCTTGCGCGAGGCACACAACGCGATGTTGCCGCAGGTCTCCGCTTTCTCCGCCGCGATCCCGCTTAACCAGCGTCTCTGGACCGCCCTGCAAGCCGGCGCCGCTTCCCCCTCCGGCCTCGCCGCCAGCGGTCCTTTCGCACGCCTTCGCGAGGAAACCCTCGCCGGTTTCCGCGAGGCCGGTGCCGATCTGCCCGTCGAAAAACGCACCCGCCTCGAGGCCATCGAGAGCGAGCTCGCCCAGCTCACCCAAAAATATTCCGAAAACGTCCTCGACGCCACCAACGCCTTTGAGGTCATCGTCACCGATGAAACCCGTCTGCGCGGGCTGCCGCCCCATGCCGTCGCCGCCGCCCGCGCATCCGCCGGCAAAAAAGGCCACGGCACCGACGCAGCGCCTGCCTGGCGCTTCACCTTGCACGGGCCGTCGCAGGAGCCGGTCATGCTCTACGCCGAGGATGAGTCGCTCCGTCGCGAGCTCTGGTCCGGCGCGATCGCCGTTGGCGCCGAGGCCGAGGGCGGCAGATGGGACAACGGTCCGCTCGTCCAAAAAATCCTCGCCCTGCGCGATGAGAAGGCCCGCCTGCTCGGCAAGGCGCACTTCGCCGACCTCGTGCTCACCCGCCGCATGGCCAAGACCGGCGCGCGCGCCCTCGCCTTCGTCACCGACTTCGAGGCGCGTTGCCGCGACGCCTTTGCCCGCGAAAACACCGAGCTCGAAGCGTTCAAAGCCCGCTCGCCCGGCTCCGCCTCCGCCGGCCGCCTCAAGGCGTGGGAGGTCATGTATTGGGCGGAGAAACTCCGCCAGGAGCGTTACCGTTTCGACGAAGAGGAGCTGCGCCCCTACTTCGAAGTGGGGCGCGTCCAGGCCGGGCTTTTCGCCCTCGCCACCCGCGTCTTCGGACTGCGCATCACCGAGATCGCGATCGCCCCGGAGGAGAAGTGGTGCGACGAGGTGAAGTATTACGAAATACACGACGAATTGGGCCGCCACCTCGGCTCCTTCTACGCCGACTGGCACCCGCGCGAGTCCAAGCGCGGCGGCGCCTGGATGGGCTACCTGCTCACTGGCGAGCCCGCGACGGCGGTCGCCCCCCGCCAGCCCCACCTCGGCTACATTTGCGGCAATATGTCGCCGCCCACCGAGGGCCGCCCCGCCTTGCTCACCCACCGCGAGGTCGAGACGATTTTCCATGAGTTCGGCCATCTGCTTCACCACCTGCTCGGCGAGGTGCCGGTCAAGTCACTCAACGGCGTTAACGTTGCCTGGGACTTCGTCGAGCTGCCATCGCAAATCATGGAGAACTGGTGCTGGGAGCGCGACTCGCTCGACCTCTTCGCCCGTCACCAAGAAACGGATACGCCGTTGCCGGAAGAGTTGTTCGCCAAGATGAAGGCGGCTAAAAACTTCCGCTCCGCCTGCGCGACCATGCGCCAGGTCCAGCTCGCCAAGATGGATCTCCTGCTCCACGTGCGCAGCGCCGAGTTTATCGAGGGCGACCTCGAGGCCAAGGCCCGCACGCTCATCGCCGACTGCATGGTGCCCACCGAACCGCCGGCGCGCACCTTGGTGCGCCGCTTCGGCCACTTGTTCTCCGATCCGGTCGGCTACGCGGCGGGCTACTACTCCTACAAATGGGCGGAGGTGCTGGATGCGGATGCGTTCACCCGCTTCCAGCGCGAGGGGATTTTTAACCGTCGCGTCGGCGCGGAGTTCGTCGAGCACGTGCTCAGCCGGGGCAACAGCGAGGCCCCGGCCGATCTGTTCCGCCGCTTCATGGGTCGCGAGCCCGATCCGCAGGCGTTGCTCGTGCGTTGCGGCCTGGCGACGGTTTAGCGCCCGACCGGCGCATGGCCGTGCCGCGCCGGGATTTTTTAAAATCGAGACTACTTTGGGATGATTTCCAAATCGGCCCGCGCAGCCGCTTCCAAACGGTCCAAGGCCCCGTGGACAACCGCGTCGCTCTCGCCCTCCGCCAGCAAACGCAACTTCGGCTCGGTGCCGGAGAACCGAACCATCGCCCGACCCCGCGCGCCGAATTCCCGCTCCAGCTCCGCCTGCACCGCAACCAGGTTAACGCAGTCCGCGAGCGCACGTTTCGCCACTACTTTCAGGTTACGCTGGCCTTGCGGAAACTTGACCAAGCCGCGACGTAAAACCGAGAGTGGCTGTCCGCTTGAGCGCATCACCGCCAGCACCCCAAGCGTTGCCGCGAGGCCGTCGCCGGTGGGCGATAGATCCAGATTGATGATGTGCCCGCTCGACTCTCCGCCGAGGCGGGCCCCGCAGGCCCGCATCCGCTCCAACACGTAACGATCCCCCACATCCGTCCGCTCCACTTGCCCGCCCGCTGCGCGCACCGCGGCATCGACGCCGAGGTTGCTTTGCACGGTTACCACGAGGGTGCGCTCCGCCAGCTGCTCGCGTCGCAAAGCATCCAGTGCGAGGAGGACCAGTATTTCGTCGCCGTCCAACACTGCCCCGGTCTCGTCACAGAGCACGCAACGGTCGCCGTCTCCGTCGTGTGCAATGCCGATGTGCGCCCGGGCCGCGAGCACCGCCGCGGCCAGAGCTTCGGGGTGTTCACTGCCGAACCCCGCGTTGATATTCGATCCGTCGGGGGTGTTGCCCAGCCCGATCACACGCGCACCCAGGCGCTTCAGCACGGCGGGCGTGGTCGCGCAGGTGGCACCGTTGGCTGTGTCCACGACCACTCCCATTCCTGCCAACGCACCGGGCTCGAGGTAGGCGGCCATTGCGTCCACATAGGCTGCGGTGCCATCCATTTGAGCCAGCACGCCCGCCGCTCGCGGGTCCCCAGGCAGCGCAGGCAAAAACGACTCGATGCGCGCCTCGTCGGCGTCGGTCAACTTTACGCCGCCGGCCGCGAAAAACTTAATGCCGTTATCCGCCGCGGGATTATGCGACGCAGTGATCACCGCGCCGAGCGGCGCACCTTCGCCTGCCACTGCGCGAGCCACGGCCGGCGTGGGTGTGACGCCGAGCAAGACCGGGCGCATCCCGCCCGCCGCAAGCCCGGCCGCAAGCGCGGCGGCGAGGCTCGTCCCCGAGGCACGGGAATCGCGACCGATAAATACAACGCCCTTGCCTCCCGCCCAACGTGCCGCCGCCTGTCCGAGCCGGGTGGCGAAAGCCTCGTTGATCACCGGCCCGCCGTAGGGACCGCGCACGCCGTCGGTGCCAAAAAATTCGCGCATCATGGGTTTTGGATAAAAAATTCGCGCGTTGCTGCGATCTTCGCCTTTACCGCGCCCCCAAGCAGAAGCTCGCGGGCCTGCGCCACGCCCGCGGCCGGGCTTGCGGTGCGTCCGCAGATCCACAGCGCGACGGAAGCGTTCAACACGATGGTATCCACGAGGCCGACCGGCCCCTGCCCAGCAAGCAGAGCGTGCACCCGCGCCAGGTTTTCCGCGAGATCGCCTCCTGCCAGGTCGGAGAATTCCGATTGCGAAAAACCAAGCTGGGTCGGCGTCCATACCGTATTCAGATCGCGGTTACGTCCGAAGCCCCGCACTCGCGTCTCTGTTGCCGTGGTGAGTTCATCCACCCCGCGATCCGGCCCGAGCCGGCCGTGGGCGGCCAGCCCTCCTTTGGTTCCAAGCCGGTGCAGCGTATCCGCCAGCAGGGGAGTCCACGCTTCGGAAAACACCCCGAGCAGCACGTGGGCCGGACGTCCCGGATTGATCAGCGGACCGAGAGCATTGAAGACCGAGCGGCGCCCGTCCGCGGCCAGCAGCTTTCTTGCCGGCCCGATGTGTTTGAAGGCCGGGTGAAACGCCTGCGCGAAGAAAAAGACGTAACCCAACTCGGCCAGCGCCGCGCGCAGTTGCCCGGGCGGCGAATCCAGCCGGAAGCCCAGCCCGTCGGGACCGAGCAAATCGGCACTCCCGCACTTTGAAGTGATGCCGCGGTTGCCATGCTTCATCACCGGAACGCCCGCGCAACTGAGGGTGAGCACTACGAGACTGGAGATGTTAAACGCCCCGGTGTGGTCGCCGCCCGTGCCAACGATATCTATTGCGCCGTCAGCCCACGCCTCGACACCGGGGTTGATCGCGCGGGCGCGAAACGCCTCGGCAAAGGCCGCGACCTCGGCGGCGGTTTCTCCTTTATCCGAGAGCGCGCGCAAAAAGTCCGCTTTTTCGGCGTCGCTCACCGCCGGTTCGGCTAGTTGCCCCGCCGCGGCCTGGACGGCCGGGTGATCGAGCTCGTGCAGTTGACGCAGTTGAAGGGTGAGTTCGGCGAGCGTTGTCATGGATCAAGCGGAAAAAGTGGCGGAAGCCCCTGCTTCAGGGAAAGCATAAACTCGACAACCCGCCCCGCCCGTGAAGACGCTTATCCGTGCATTGTTTTCTTTTTATCGGCCTTTTTCTTCTCCTCGGCCCCCTCGCCGCCGAGGCAACCACGAGTGCCCCTTCGCCAAAGGAAGCCGCCGTCACCGGCACCCCGGCCGCCATCGCGGGAACACCGGCCACCGCCGCCACGTCCGCCCCAGTTCCTTCGATGGGAGATGCCGTCATCCTTGGTCTCGTCGAGGGTATCACCGAGTTCCTGCCCGTGTCGTCGACCGGGCATCTCATCATTACAAACCATCTGCTCGGGCTCGATAGTTCCGCCATTGTCGCACACGACCGGAAGGGCCGCCCGCTCACGCTCAAGGATGCGGCCGACACTTTTACCGTGGTGATTCAGGTCGGAGCCATCGCGGCGATTGCTGTGCTTTATTGGAGCCAGCTTTCGCGCATCATCGCGGGGCTCGCGGGACGCGAGCCGGCAGGCCTGCGCCTTCTGCGTAACCTCGTTCTCGCCTGCATCCCGCCCGTCGTCACAGCACTGGCATTTAAGGGGTTCATTAAAGCCCACCTGTTTTCCGTGCCCACGGTCGCAGGCGCGCTTCTTGTCGGGTCCGGCTTGATGCTCTACGCCGAAGGGTGGCGTCGTCGCGCCGCGGCCAAATCCCCCGGGGCCGCGTCCGAGCCCGAGTTGCTCCCTACCGATTTGTCCCCGCTCCAGGCCCTCATGATCGGCGGCGTGCAGTGTCTCGCCCTCTGGCCGGGTATGAGCCGCTCCATGACCGCGATGGTTGCCGGTTACTTTGTCGGCCTGCGTCCTGTGCGCGCGGCTGAGTTCAGCTTTCTCCTTGGTCTGCCCCTGCTGGGCGCCGCCGCCGCCAAGGATGCGCTCGACGGGGGAGGGGCCGTGATCGCCTCTTTCGGCTGGGTAAACGTCTTGATCGGCCTCGCCGTGGCATTCTTAAGCGCTTCGCTCGCTGTGCGTTTCCTGATTGCAGTTCTGAATAAACACGGTCTCTCCGCCTTCGCCTGGTATCGTATCGCGCTCGCCGCGGTTTTGGGCTTCGTATTTATTTTCTAAGACTTAACGTCATCGCACTTGACCGCCACCGTTGCCGCACTTATCCCCATCAACTTTACTAACTTCAAATTCGCGACGTCGAAAGCCGCCGCACCCTCCCTTAACCCGCCCTCACCATGGCTAATCCGAAACGCAAGCAATCCAAACGCCGCAGCGCCAACCGCCGTGCTGCCAACGCCTTCAAGGCTCCTGAATACGCCAAAGACCCGACGGACGGCACCGCCTTCCGCCCTCACCACGTCAACGCCAAGAACGGCATGTATCGCGGTCGCCAGGTGCTCGACGTCTCCGTCTGAGCAATCCTCCCGCGTTTCTAGTATCGCTGATTTATCCCGATGGGCAAGCCCACCGGCCCCATCGGCCACATCGCGATCGATGCGATGGGCGGAGACCTGGGTCCCGCCGAAGTCGCCGCCGCAGCCCGCTTGGCGCTAGATGATCCTTTGCTGCAAAGCGACCTGATCCTCGTTGGTCAGCCTGATGTCTTGGGCCCCTTGCTCACCGAGCACGGGATCGCCTCCCACCCACGCGTCAAGATCCTTGCCGCCTCCGAGGTGGTAACGATGGACGACAAGCCACTCCAGGCTTTCCGTCGCAAAAAAGATTCTTCGATGGGCCGCGCGATCGAGCTCATTAAAACCGGTGAGGCCGGCGCAGTCGTCAGCTGCGGCAACACCGGAGCGCTCATGGCGGGGGGCGCGATCCGCCTCCGCACCTTGGAGGGGATTGATCGTCCCGCCCTCGGCGCGGTTGTCCCTCGTGCGAACGGCTATTTCATCCTAATCGACGCCGGGGCCAACCCCGAGGCCGAGCCCCTCCACCTCGTCCACAACGCCCTGCTCGGCAGCCACTACGCTCGCGTTATTCTCGGCATTCAGAATCCCCGTGTCGGCCTGCTCACCATCGGCACCGAGGAGGGCAAGGGCAACGCCCTCAGCAACGCGACCCACGAGATGCTCAAACGCTGCGGCGAGGTTATCAACTACGTCGGCCCCACCGAGGGATTTCAGGTCTTCACCGACCACTGCGACGTCGCAGTGTGTGATGGATTCACCGGCAACCTGCTGCTCAAGAGCTGGGAATCCCTTTCAAAGTTTTTCACCAACACCCTCAAGGCCGAGCTCAAGGCGAACCCCTTGCGCATGGCGGGCGCCGTTATTTCCCAGGGCGCTTTCAAGGCAATGAAGGCTCGCATTAATCCCGAGCGCTACAGCGGCGCCCCTTTGCTTGGTCTCAAAGGAAACGTCCTCAAGGCCCACGGCTCCAGCAACCGTCACGCACTGCGCTACGCCATCCTTGCCGCCGACAAGGTCATCCGCGCCGACTTCCTCGGTCAGGTTTCTCGCGACGCCGTGCGCATTAATGCGTTGGCGTCCGCGGCGCCAATTGTCGCCGCGGAACAGGAAAATCCGGTCTCCGCCCCGGCATCCGACAACGCGTCCCCGTCTTCGTGAGCCGATTGCACGACCCCGCCATGTCCGCCCACGCCATCCTCGGATCCGGTTCCTACGCACCGACCAGAATCGTCACCAACGATGAGCTGTCGCAGCGCGTAGAAACATCGGATGAGTGGATTTTCACCCGCACCGGCATCCGCGAGCGCCGCATTGCCGGGCCGGATGAATCCACCTCGCAAATGGCCTCTGCCGCCGCGAGGGCCGCATTGGCCGACGCCAAACTCAGCCCGGCGGATATAGATTTGTTAATCGTCGCGACCATGACGCCTGACATGCCGATGCCGGCCGCCGCCTGCCTCGTTCAGACCGAGCTCGGTCTCTCCGCCGATACCGCATGCTTCGACCTTAACGCCGCCTGCACCGGCTTTGTTTACGCTTTGGATACCGCCTGGGCAATGCTTGCCTCCGGACGCTACCGCACTGCGCTCGTCATCGGCGCGGAAAAGGTTTCCAGCGTCATTGACTGGAGCGATCGAACCACCTGTGTGCTCTTTGGCGATGGCGCGGGCGCAGTCGTTCTTGGTTCGGCCGTCGAGGGCTCCAGGGCTCGCCTCATCGGCTCCAAACTGGGCTCCATCCCCGCCACGAGCAGCGCCCTGATGACTCCGGGCGGAGGCAGCGCTCCAGCGAGTCCAGATGCACCGAAATGCATTACGATGAAGGGTAAGGAGGTCTTCAAACTCGCGGTGCGTGCGATGGATGATGTCGCCCGCGAAATCCTCGTCGCCCACAACATCGCCCCCAGCGAAGTCGCCTGCATCATCCCCCACCAAGCCAACCGCCGCATCATCGAGGCCATTGCCCAATACCTCGAACTTCCCCTCGAGCGCTTTTTCATCAACCTGGACCGCTTCGGAAACACCTCGGCCGCCTCCATCCCGCTCGCCTTGGACGAGGCCCGCCGCGCTGGTCGCATCAAATCCGGTGACGTTGTTCTGCTCGTGGCATTCGGGGCGGGCTTGACCTATGGGGCCACCTTGGTTCGTTTTTAAGTCGCCCTATGCCTAAGCCCCTCGCTTCGCGCCTTCTCGCTCTCTTGGTCTCGTTTCTACTGATGTGCGCCGCCACCGGCGCCCTCCATGCAGACCTCGTGTGGGACCCCCAAAACGGCTGGCGCGCCGAGGGCGGCGTGATCGCACCCTACCTTGCCAGCACCGAGGGCAACTCCGCCAAAGTGATCATGGACAAAGCAACCCGCGCCGAAGCCGCAGGCAGCAACGGCGCCGCGCTCTCCGGCTACAAAACCGTCATCAAAAAGTTCAGCAGTTCGGTTTTTGCTCCCGAAGCCCTTTACCGCTCCTCAGGCATCTACGAACAACGCCGTCAATACTCGAAGGCATTCAAAAATCTCCAGCGCATCGTCACCGAGCACGCCAACTACCCGCGCTTCAAACAGGTTCTTGGCGCTCAATACCGCATCGCCACAGCCTTGGCCGATGGTAAGCGTCCGCTCTATTTCGGCGTCATCCCCGGCTTCAAGCAGCGCGATAAGGGCATGGAAAACTACGAGACTCTCGTCACGAACGCACCTTACAGTGAATACGCCCCGCTGGCTCTGATGAACACCGCCCGCGTTCAACGCCAGATCGGCGATCGCGACGCCGCCATTGATGCGCTCGACCGCATGATTAACAACTACCCGGAGAACTTCCTCACCCCTGACGCCTACCTCAAACTCGCCGCCGCCCACGCCGAGATCACCCAGGGGCCGCCCTACGACCAAGCATCCACCCAGCAGGCGCTCACTTACTTCCAGGATTACCTGATCCTCTACCCGGGCGACGCCGACGCCACCACTGCCAGCAAGGGTTTTAACGACGCCCGCACCTTGCTCGCCGAGAGCAAAATGACCATGGGCGATTTCTATTTCTTCAAACGCGATAATCGCCCCGCCGCCCGCGTGTTTTACAACGAGGCTATCACCATTCACCCCGACTCTTCTGTATCCGAACGCGCCCGTAAATTACTCGCTCGCATTGACGCCATCGACGCCGGCAATGCCCCTGCTCCAGGCGCGCCCCGCACCGAACCCAAGGGCAATCGTTTCTGGTTCTTCTAAGCCGGGCCCGCCCGCGTCTCCGCAAGTCCAATTCCTTTCCTCTTTCGATGCATCGTCCCGCCGCTTTTGTCCTCCTCGCCTTCGGTATCCTGATCAGCTCCGGCTGCTCTCACTACCGCCTCGGCACGGGCTCCGAGCGCGCCTACGAATCGGTCTTCATCGCTCCAGTCCAGACCAACGGGACCATCCCTCAATCCGCCGCCATCTTCTCAACCCGCCTGCGCGAGGCTTTCATACAGGACGGCCGTCTCCGCGTGGTAAACACCCCCGACGAGGCCGACGCGATCCTCACCGTAAAACTAGATACCCTCAAACGGGATGGTCTCACTTCCCTCCCGAACGACGGTGGCCTCACCCGCAAGTTTGGCCTCGTGCTCGATGCCACCTGCACCTTGAGCCCCGGCAAGGGCGGCAAAGACTGGTTCACCGACCGCCCCCTCCGGGTGGAGCGCCAGATTTTCACCGAAAGCGGTTTCGGCACCACCACCGCGACGATAGACGCCACCCAGCAGGTTCAGGCGGAGTATCAAATCGTGCCTCAACTCGCCGAGCCGCTGGCCGCGAAGGTCCGTAGTGCGGTCCTCGATACTTGGTAGTTCGGCTCCGGCCTCGCCCCCGTTTCGTTTCCCGCCGCGTCCAGTCCGACGCGGCTCTTTCGTCCCCACGCA
This sequence comes from Akkermansia muciniphila, assembly GCA_945898185.1. GTDB lineage: Bacteria > Verrucomicrobiota > Verrucomicrobiia > Opitutales > Opitutaceae > IMCC26134_A. The sequence continues at coordinate 27,009 of CAMDHP010000014.1, forward strand.
AAGCCCTGAACTTGCCCCGCGCCCTTCCTTTCGACCAAACTTCCGCTCGTGCCGCATAACTCCATTCTCGCTCCTTCTCTCCTCGCCGGCCAGCACGCCCGCCTCGCCGAAAGCGCCGCGCAGGTAGCGGCTGCTGGGGCGCCCTGGCTGCATCTCGACATAATGGACGGGCACTTTGTGCCCAACCTCACCTTCGGCCCGCAAATGGTAGCCGAACTCCGCCGCGAGGTCCCAGGTCTTTTCTTCGACGTGCACCTCATGCTCGACGAACCCCAGCGCTACGCCAAAGCCTTCGCAGCCGCCGGCGCACAGTTGATCAGCTTCCACATCGAACCGAGCCTTGACCATCGCGCCCTGCTCGCCGAGATCCGCGCCCTCGGTTGTCTCAACGGTATCGTCCTCAATCCCGACACCCCCGCCGAGGCGGTGCGTCACCTTTTGGCCGACGTTGACCTCGTGCTCGTGATGACCGTGCAACCCGGCTTCGGCGGACAGCCCTTCCGCCGCGATATGCTGCCCAAGTTCGCACAACTGGACGCCTGGCGGCGCGAGCAAGCCCTGAATTTCCGGCTGGAGGTGGACGGCGGCGTAGACCTTAAAACTGGCGTCGAATGCCGCGCCGCCGGAGCGGATACCTTCGTCGCTGGCACCGCTTTCTTCAAAGCCCCCGACCGCGCCAGTTTTGTGCGCGAGGTTTCCGCCTGGTGAATAGTTCGATCACCGGCCCGATTGCGCCAGCTCCGCCGCACGCCGGTATTGCGCCCTGAATTTCTCGCCCAGCTCATTTGCAAGGCGCAGTTCCTCCACTCTGTCCTTCGCTCGCAGCGCCTCTTTAATCCGCCCCATGGACTCGGCATAGCTCACCGCGCTCAAATCCGTGAACATCGCCATCGCCTCAGGCGGCTGACCCGCAGCGATGATTTCCCGCCACGCATTCGTCATCTCGGGATGCGCGTCCAGACACATCACGCGCATGATAAACCTCAGTTCGCCAAACAGCCCGGCTGTCCACTCCGGCCGATACACCAGAGGCTCTGCGATGGCGTAAGGCATTTCCTCGGGATCACTCCGTTTCGCCGCCAAACCCGGTTCGTTGTAGGCATCCTTGCGGACCGGCAGGCGTCGCAGGGCAAAGCGCTCCGGCCCACCTTCGGTTCCAACTTTTTGATTCCATAGACGCTGCCCCTCCGGCGAGAGAACAAACTCCATGAACGAGCGCGCCATCGCCGCATTGGGCGCCCCGCGCAGCAATCCGATCGGGTCCACCGAATACACCGTGCCTCCCAACGGCGCGACAAAGCCCATGCGCTCACTGCCGGCGCGCCGCACCAGCGCCTCGACCTGCTGCCGTCCGTAAAAATCGATGCACATGCCCGCCGCGCAATTCCCCGACGCCACGTCAATCGGCACCTTTTGCGCACTGTCGGTAAAATAGCGGGCGTTCGCCGAGATCAGCTGCAACAGTCGCAAGCCCTCCAGCCAGCCCTCGGCCACCGCGTCCTTCTCCGCCGCCTTGCGTGCGTCTTCGCTGGCAAAGCGCGCCGTCGCCAGACGGGCTTCCACCACGCGATGGATTCGTTGCTGCAGCACGTTCTCAAAGGCCTTGTTCATCGAGCCGCTCTTGGTCGGATCCGCCAGCGCAACTTGCCCGAAGTAACGCGGGTCCTCCAGATCGGTCCATTGCGCCGGGACGGGGAGGCCAAGCCTCGTCAACGAGTCCCGGTTGTAAACCACTCCGAAGGAACTCAGCACCGCCCCAAACCAGCGCCCTTGGGAATCGCGGAAATCGTCGCCCGCATGCTTCACCGGCAAAATCTCTTCGATAAACCACTCCGGGTGCGCGGCCTCGATCCCAGCCTTCACCAAACGGCCCGCTCGCGCTTGCACGATGAAATCATAAGGGCCGCCACCGAAAAAAAGATCTATCCCGCACCCGACCGACGAGGCCAAAAATGCCTCCCGCGCCTCCCGCACCTCCGCCGGCGCGTCCTTGGCCAGCTTGGCGTCTGCAAAGCCCGCCGCCACCGCCCCGCTCCAATTCCGCCCGAGCTCCTGCGTCCAGTGGTTCTGAAACGCCGCGGCGTATTCGCCTTCCAAATACCGGTTGATCTCGCTCGTCCCGCCGATCAGGCGCCAGTCAAAGCCCGGCACCCGCCCTGTCCGCGCGAGATACCATTTTTTAAACCCCGCCTCGAACTCGTGGCGGATCGCCTCGTTGTGCGGCGAGATGATTACCAGGGTATCCTGCGCACTCGCGACTGCGTGTTCGGTCTTGGTGCGGAGGCAAAAGGGCAGCGCCAGCACGGCCGCCAACAACACCAAAAGCGTTACGTTTCTTCCCATTTTCCGGGTTTCCCTTACCGTTCCAGCACGACCACGTCGTCCTCATCCACGCTGGCAAAAAGGTTCTCCCCGCTGACTCCGTGCGCGGCAGAGTGACGCGGATTCAGCTCGTAAATCTTGAGCAACTGCCCGCCGGCCGAGAACCCATACTGCGCAACCTCCCCGAGGTAGATGGATTCGCCGATGCGTCCCTCGACGCTGTTGGTCTCTGCCGCGCGTTCACCGAGGGTCCAGCACTCGGGGCGGATTGACAATGTCACGGCCGCGCCGATCGCGGGCCGGAATGACGAATCGCCCACGACGCCCTGAAACCGTCCGATGGCCGTATCCACCTCCGCCCGACCATTGGCTGCCGCGACTATTTTGCCTTCAATAAAGTCGGCCTCGCCGATGAAGTGAGCCACCGTTCGGGAGCTTGGGCGACGGTAAACGTCTCGCGGAGAGCCCACCTGAAGGATGTGTCCACCGTCCAGAATCGCCATCCGGTCCGCGATCGACAGCGCCTCCTTCTGGTCATGCGTCACGTAAACCGTCGTGAGCTTGAATTCTTTGCAAACCCGGCGGATTTCGGCGCGCATTTCCAAGCGCAACTTGGCGTCGAGATTGGAAAGCGGCTCATCCAGCAGCAGGCACCGCGGACGGATTACCAAGGCACGGGCGAGGGCGACGCGTTGTTGTTGCCCGCCGGAGAGTTCGTTGGGTTTACGCGTCGCATACCTGCCCATTCGCACCGATTCCAGAGCCTCCGCAACCCGACGATCGATTTCCGCCTTGGCGACCTTGCGCTCCACCAAGCCGAAAGCCACGTTTTCGGCCACGCTCAGGTGCGGCCAGAGCGCGTAGCTCTGAAACATCATGCCGGTATTACGCTTGTGGGGGGCCAGTTGAGTGACGTCATCGGCGTCGAAGGTGATGTTGCCCTCCTCGGGAGTGTAGAAACCGGCTATGCTGCGCAGAAGCGTGGTTTTTCCGCAGCCGCTCGGGCCGAGAAGGAAGAACAACTCACCGGCCTCGATCGTAAGATCCAGACCGTGCAAGGCGGTCGTTTGGCCGAAACGCTTGGTCAGATTTGAAATGGTGATGGTTATCATTCGGGACGGGTCACCCAGAGCACGAGAGAAGGAATTGCGGGTGAGTATGAGTCAAAATAATAGGATTCTCGACGTTTTCAGGGGGTGGATCGAAATGATCGAGCCAAGACCGGTTACACAGATAGCACGGAGCCTCGCACAGAGAGGCGACAGGAGGCGGCTTGCGCCGGCGTGATATCCCGGTTCGAACCTGCCAGCGGCAGGAAAAGTCGAAGAACGAAATAAGAGAATCGAAGAACGAGCGTTGTCCGGATTGGGCGTTGGCGCCGGTAAACATGGAATGCAACAGAGTTGACCTCGGGTTGGGACACGGTGTTTTTTCCATCGCAACTGGATTTTTATCCGGCTCAGTTAGCGCGGATGAGTTTGGAAGGGTGGCAGAGTGGTCGATTGCTCCAGCCTTGAAATCTGGCGAACCGAAAGGTTCCGGGGGTTCGAATCCCTCCCCTTCCGCCATCCTTCGCCCTGCGGGCTACGGATGGCGTTGCCCTGACGAATGACGCGTTCCAGTTTCTCCCGATTGCACGCTAGTCGCGAAGGATGCCCTGCGAAGCTTTAGCGAAGCAGGGCCGCCCGCATTAGATCTTAATCCCGCACGCCTTCCCGCTCCCTACTTTCAACTCCGCGCCTATGTATTACGTTTAACTGGTAGAAAGCCTCTCGACCGTTGGGGAAAGATACGTCGGCTTCACCCAGGATCTGAAACAGCGTATTGTCGGCCACAACACGGGTAAGAATCCCAGCACTGCCAAGCACCGGCCGTGGAAGTTAAAAACCCACCTGGCACTCTCGACAAAAGCCGAGGCGATGGGCTTCGAGCGATACCTCAAGTCCGGCTCCGGACACCCGTTCGCCCGCAAGCGCCTTTGGTAATGCGCTCGCCCCAGCAGCCCGCCTCTCGCCCTCAATCCTTCTTACGTCCGAAAAAAAAGAAAAAATACGCACCGAGCGCCACTAGCAGCACCAACCACCAGAAGTAACGCAGCTCCCGCGCGGCCAGTTCAGTGAACGCCAACACACGCGGAAACAACACACACAATAACACCACAACCAAGCCCAGCACGATCAACGCAACCAAGCGGGCGCGGCCCCGACGAGGCGGAGTCACGTTTTTAATCGGACGAACGGGCGGCATCTTTGGCGGAATTTTTTTGTTAACGTAGATATCAGCGCGGGCGGGCGATTGACGCCGGTGCGCCTGCTGGCGAACGGGCTGCCTCGCCGAGCGGGAGGATGAAGTTGGCGCCGCCGCTTTCACCAGCGCTTCCGCCGATCACGAGCGGAGCGCGACCGTCCCACTTTTCCACGATTTGAAGCTGAATCAGGCCGGGAGTGTCGCGTAGCGCCTCGCCGCGGATACGAATAGCCTCCGCCTCGCCCTTCGCTTTGATGATGACGGTGCTGGCTTCGATTTCGGATTTTTGCTGGGTGAAGCGCGCCTTGGCCGCCTCTTGCTCCTGCACCATTTTTGACTCGATGGCTGCCTCAAGCTCCTTCGAAAGCAGGATGTTTTCCAGCACGATGTCCTCGATCAGCAGGATATCACCGACCTTCTCACGAGCCGCCTTGACCGCTTGGGTCTTGATCAATTCGCGCTGCTTCACGATCTGTTCGGCGCTCTGCTGGGCGGTGACTTCTTTCAATGCCTCCTGCACGCGCGGGGCGATGAGACTGTCGAAAGGTTCGCCCGCATATTCCTGGTAGATCTTGACCACCGAGGACTCTGGAATTCGATAAAGGACACGCAGGCGCACGGTGACCTGCTGCAAATCCGAAGAGTAGCACTCGGCCTCGACCGCACTAGTTTGTTGGCGCACCGCCACGACTTGAACATGGGTGATAAAAGGCGCCTTCGTGCCGAAGCCCTCGGTCAGCACGCCGGGGCTGACCTTGCCCAGTGTCACGAGGACACCGCGCGTGCCGGGCCCCACGACATAGGTGGATTGGGACGCAGCGATTACCAGGACAAGGATGATGATGATCGAGCCGATAAGTTTTCCAAAGGTAGCAGGGTGCATAAGAAGATGACTGTGTCCGATTCCTCGCCGCGGGCAAGTCCAGCGTAACCTGTTCGATACCGAATATCGGTAAGTTTTTAGTGTGGAGGGCTAAGCGTGTCCGCATGGATTTGCAGCGCGAAAACGCGTGGCCCAATTTGACTCTGGATGTAGAATCCCGCGATGCCTACGACATTTCGACTCCCTCCAATCCCGTCCCAATCACTGATGAGCGAGCCCGAGCTCGAATTATGGAGGCGTCTCTCGCGCACGCACGGACGACCGGGGAACGTAATGGTCAACCCCGAGTCGGGAGAGGGGATGTCAAAATCGGACCGCGAAGCATTGTGCGCGCTCTTGCGACGCTATCCCGTGTGGAAGGAAATGAAAACGGAAGGGGAGATGTTGGGCTGGATGACAACGCTCTGGTA
>CAMDHP010000015.1 GCA_945898185.1 Akkermansia muciniphila
ATTGAAGACCGCGCCGGCCGCCGCCGTGGCCGCCCGCCTCGTCGCCGAGCAATCCCGTTTGGAAACCGAGAAGGCTGCCGCCGAGCTTGAGAAAGCCCGCGCCGAGGAGACCGCTCTCGCCGCCCGGCGCGCCGCTACCGCCGCCGAGCTTGCCCGTGCCACGGCCGAGCGTGAGACCGCGCTCAAGGCCCAGCTCGCCGCCGCCGAGCTCGAAGCTAGGGCTCTCGCCGATGCGCGCGCCGCCGAGGCCGCCGCCGCAGAGGAAACTCGTCGCGCTGCGCTCGCGAAACTCCAAGCCGACGAGCAGGCACCCCGTGAAGCCGCCGCCCGCGAGGCCGCCCGCCTCGCCGCCCTCAAGGCCCAGCAAGAGCGCGAGGCTGCGCTCGCGCGGGCCGCCGCGGAGCTCGAGGCCAGCTTGGTGGTCCGCCTAATCCGTTCCCCCGACTACAAACGTCGCAACAATTACTACCAGCAGGTGTTCTCCGAGAATGCCTCCATCCTCAAACAGATCGAAGCGCTAAAGAAATCCGCCGCCGAGCCCGTGCCGGCGACGCCGTAAGCCGCGCCATACCCTGCGCATCACACATCCGTTATGTCCTGAACGAACTCAGGAAAATGACTTCCGCTGGGAAGCCGGTTCTGGTAACCTAGGGTTACTGTGGTGTCCGCAGAAAGAAACGGTTCGGAAGAGATCACGGGAGCACGGTAAAGTCGGGCTAATCACGGACCGGGCTTTGAAAACTCTCGGCATTTCGGGGCGATGTGCTGCGAGAAGCAGTCGAGCTTCGGGGCCTATCAGCCGGGGAATCGCCGGGCAACGGTTTGGGGGAAGTGGGTATCTTTGGCGTCGCTTCGATCGGCGAAGGAATACGGATTGAAACTCTGCGTCGCTTGGCACTGATAGGCCGTCCATGTCCCTAGGTTTTGTTGGTCAACGTTGCGTCAGTGAGCGTGAACCCGAGCTCGGTCTCGGGCTCGTTGCGGAGCTGGATCGCACCCGTATCACAGTCGAGTTTCCCGCCACCCGCGAGAAACGCATTTATGCCCGGGGCACTCCGGTTCTGAAGCAGGTTCGCTTCGGCGTCGGCGAAACCGTCGCAGCGCGCGACGGCACTGCTCTTGTGATCGAGGAGGTAGTCGAGGAAGAAGGCCTGCTTGTTTACGTTAGCGGCGGCTGCCGCCTGCGCGAGGACGTGATCTCCGATATCACCAGTGTGGGTTCTCCGGTCGAGCGCATCCTTTCCGGCCAGGCGGATCCCATGGAAGTTTTTGAACTGCGCCAGCGCACCTTGCTCGGTCAGGCGCGTATCCGCCAGTCGGAGGTGCGCGGCTTCCTCGGCGGACGGCTGGAGTTGATTCCGCACCAATTCTACATCCTGCACGAAGTCTCCAACCGCCAGATTCCCCGCGTGCTGCTCGCCGACGAAGTGGGCCTGGGCAAGACCATCGAGGCCTGCCTGATCCTGCAACGCATGCTTGTGACTGGCCGGGCCAAGCGCGCCCTTATCCTCGTGCCGGAGCCCCTAGTGCACCAGTGGTTCGTCGAGTTGCTCCGTCGCTTCAACCAGTGGTTCACCCTCTTCGACGAAGAGCGCTGCGTGACCTGCGAGGCGGCCGATGCCGGTAAAAATCCGTTCCTCTCCGCCCAACTCGGGCTTTGCGCGGTTGGCTTTCTCGCTGGCAACGCCGCCCGCGCCGAGCAAGCCGTCGCCGCAGGCTGGGATCTCTTGATTGTGGACGAGGCGCATCACCTCGGCTGGACGCCTGAGGCAGCCAGCCCCGAATACGCACTGGTTGAGAAACTCACCGCCAAGACTCTCGGCCTGCTTCTCCTCACCGCGACGCCGACCCAGCTCGGTCTCGAAGGCCACTTCGCCCGGCTGCGTTTGCTCGACCCCCACCGCTACAACGACCTTGCACGCTACATCGCCGACACCGAGCGCTTTGGGGCGGTCGCGGGAGTGGCGGAGAAACTCGTCGAAGGTAAAAAAATCACCGCCAAAGACACCGCCACGCTCCGCGAGATTTTTGACCGCGATGCGGAGCGCCTGGCCGAACTGCTCGCCGAACTGGCGATCGGCAAGGACGGCGCACGCGAGGATTTATTGCGCACGCTTCTTGATCAGCACGGCACCGGCCGGGTGGTCTTCCGCAACACCCGCGCTGCCATGAGCGGCTTCCCCGTGCGCAAGTATTGCCCGGCTCCGCTTGAAGGCGCCACGCCGACGCTTCTCACCCGAATCGCCCGCGAGCTCGAGGCCGAGGAGCGCTGCGACATCTCGGAGATTCGCTACGCGTTCAAGGACGACCCGCGCATCGACTGGCTGGTCTCCTTCCTCAAAAAAACAAGCCCCGCCAAGGTCCTGCTCATCTGCCGCTCGGAGCGTAAACTGCTCGCCATTGAAGCGGCGGTGAAGGACCGGGTTAACTTCAAAATTGGTCTCTTCCACGAGGGGCTGCCGCTCGTGGCGCGCGACCGCCAGGCGGCGTGGTTCGCCGAGCCGGATGGCGCGCAGCTGCTGCTCTGCTCCGAGATCGGCAGCGAGGGGCGCAACTTCCAGTTCGCGCACCACCTCGTGCTTTTTGATCTGCCATTCAACCCCGGCATCGTCGAGCAACGCATTGGACGCCTCGACCGTATCGGGCAGACCGAGACCATCCGCGTGCACGTTCCCTACGTCATCGGCGGCGCCGACGAATGCGTGGCGGAGTGGTATCACCGCGGCCTCGGCGCACTCGAAACTCCACTGCAGGCGGGTGACGATTACCACGCCGCCTTCAAAGACCACCTGCTCGCGCTCGCCACTGGCTGCGTCGAGGGACGCGGCCGCACGACGCCGGCCCAGCTCGACGAGTTGGTGGCGGAGACGGCGACCTTCCACACCGCGCTGGCGGCGAAGTTGAAAAAAGGCCGCGACCGCCTGCTCGAGTTAAACTCCTTCGATCGCGAAGTCGCCGGGCGCGTAATAGAGCGCGTGCGTGCGGCGGATGCGGACCCGTTTTTGAAACGCTTCCTCGGCGAACTTTTCGACCACTTCGGTGTGCGCGTGAAAGATCATGAAGAAGGCGACGTGTCGCTGGACGCCAACCACGCCTACGTCGAAGGCTTTCCAAGTATCCCGCGCGACGGCCTGCTCGCGACCTTCGACCGCCGCCGCGCCATCGTGCGCGAAGATATTCGGTTTCTTTCAGCCGACCATCCCTTGGTGCAGGACACGATTGATTTGCTGGTGGATTCACCGGCGGGCACGACGGCGTTCTGCACGCTGGAGGCGGCCAAACCCAACCTGTTGCTTGAGGCGATTTTCGTGCTCGAATCAATATCGGACGGACGCTGGCAGATTGACCGCTTCCTCGCGCCGACGCCGGTGAGGGTGCTGCTCGACATCCACGGACAAGACCTGACCTCCGATCCGGACGCGGAAGGCTGGATGGGCGACCTGGAAGATGCGCCGCTGCCGCGCTTCCTTGAGCGCCCTGGATTTAACGCGCACCTTTTGAAAAATATGGTCGAGGCCGCGACTGAGAAGGCGAAGGCGCTGGCCAAGACGCTCAAGCAAAACGCCCGCGAGGCAGCGGCGGCGGCGCTGACGGCGGAGCTGCAGAGACTCGTTGATCTCGCGAAGGTAAACGACCACGTGAGCCCGAAGGAGATCGATCTCGCGCGGCGTCAGGTTTTGCAAACCCGCACCGCCATCGAGCAAGCGCGCCTGCGGCTGGATTCGCTCCGCATGATCGTGGCCGGCACGGACGTGTGAAGACTGCTTGGTGAAGACGAGCGCATCTGCGTACAAAAAAGCCGTCTCCCGAACGGAGACGGCTTTTTAATTTAACGCGATGGACGCGGTCCGGGCGCGAATCAGGCGCGGCCCATGTAAGAGCCGTCGCTGGTGGAGACCTTGATGAGCTCGCCAACCTTGATGAAGAGGGGAACTTGAACGATCAGGCCGGTCTCCATGGTGGCGGTTTTCTGCACGTTGGAAGCAGTGTCGCCTTTTACGCCGTCGGGGCTCTCGGTGATTTTGAGGGTGACGCTGGAGGGCAGCTCGATGGTGAGGGCCTTCTCGTCCACGAAGAGGACGTCCACTTTGCCGTTGGCGGTGAGGTAGTTCTTGGAGTCGCCAATGAGCTCGGCTGAGAGCTCGACGGTCTCGTAGGTGGTGGGGTCCATGAACGCGTAGCTGTCGCGGTCAACGTAGCTGAACTCGAGGGTCTTCTTCTCGGTGGGCAGCACCTCGATGTTGTCGGTGGAAGCGAAACGTTGGTCGAGCGCCTTGCCGTAGCGCAGATTGCGCATCTTGACCTGCACGAAGGCGCGGAGATTGCCCGGGGTGCGGTGCATGGTCTCCATCACGAGATGAGGTTCACCGTTGAATTTAATGACTTGGCCTTTGCGGATGTCGTTGGCTGAGGGCATGAGGGGAAGGACGTTGAGGGCTTTGCGGACGATGTTTTGACGATGTAAAAGGTAAACGGGTAACGCCCGCCCCTCAACGGTGTCAAGGATGCTGCCGTTGCCGGGCCCAGTCTTGTCACTATTCCGCCAAACCCGCTTCACCTGCGAAGTTTTCCCTTACCTTTTCCGCGCGCATGGTCCTCCTTTGTTCTTTTACCGATGCGCATCACTGGCCTCGCCCTAGTTCCCCCGCCTTCCGCCGCCGACTTACCTAAAGTCACGCCCGAGTTGCTAGCCTCCGTGCTCGCCCGCTACTCGCGCAGTAACGAAGGCATCCACGCCATCCTCGCCAAGGTTGATCCGGCCGATCCGGACGCCTCCATTGATCGCATCCTGAAATTCGTGGACTACGGCCACGCCTCCATCGGCGGCCTCACCGGCGGCCTCGCGATCGCGCTTGATGACGTCTCGATGTGGCTTGCTTATAAAGTTTTTGAGATCGCCCAAATGGGCGACGGCCAGGAGTCATCCACGCGTTACATCACGCTCGCGCCCTCCGCGCTGCCGATGCCGGATGAACTGGGCGTGCCCGCTGATCTCGCCCCGCGTTGGAATGCCGTCATGGCCCGTGCCTTTGCGGCCTACCAAGGCGAATACGACCGGCTCGACGCCCTCGGCGTGGCCGAGCCGCAGCGGGTGCGAGTGCCGGCCGACGCCAAGCCCGCCATGGTCACTCGCATCCGCAAAAACTACGCCCTGGATCGCGCCCGCTACTTCATTCCGTTTGCCACCCGCACCAACCTCGCCCTCGTCCAGACCTCGCGCATGTGGGCGCAAACGGTGAAGCACCTCGCATCCCTGCCGCAGCCGGAGGCGCAAGCCGCCGCCGAGCTCATTCGCGGCGAGTTGCTCAAAATCTCCCCGCGCCTCATGCGCCACAGCCAGGCCGATGCGAGCTACCAGCAACAGGCCGATGTCGAGCTCGCGACCTCGTGCCGCCTTGGCCTCGAACGTCTCTCGTCCGCGCCGCTTGCCGACGAGACCTGGGTGCAGGTTGACCGCGCCACGCCGCCCTTCCTCGCCGAAGCGCAGACCGTGCCCGAGGCGCTCTCGGCGCGCGTGAATCGCTACGGTCAGCAAGGCACCGCCACCCGCAGGATGCGGGTCAGCTTCGCTTGGAATAACATGGCGATCGCCGAGCTGCGCGATCTCAACCGCCACCGCACCGGGCACCGCTACACGCCTTTGATCCAGGCTGGTTTTTACCTGCCACCGGAGATTGCCCACGCCGATCACCAGACCCTCCTGGATGAACAACTCGCGCTTACCCGCGAACTGCTCGCGCGCGGGTCGCCGGCCTACGTTTACACTTTGTTGCTCGGCGCGCAGACGCCCTTTGAGCACTGCACGCAGGGCGACAAGTTTATCTACGAGGCGGAACTGCGCACCGGTCTCGGCGCCCACTTCCGCTATGCCGAGCACCTGAGCGCCGTGCTCGCCGGCTTTTTCCAACAGGTCCCCGAGGCCCGCGCCTGGGTCGTCGAGGGCACGGCCGAGCCGGAGTAACCTTGCAGCAGAGCTTCGATCTTAATTCTATAGCCAATATGAAACTTGCCGCTGGCATCACGTTTGCCGCTCTTGCGGTTTTGGTGGCCTCCTCCGCTTCCGGCGCTCCCGGCCGCATGGACTCCACCAAGCGCGCCACCCAGGTCTCGACGGATCAAAAGGCCATTCTGCCCGACGCAAAACCCATCGAGCGCAATGAAGTCCTCATGGATAAACGCTTCGCGACCGACACCGTGACGAAGAACGAAGCCACGGTGGGGGATCGCCGCAGCGCCATCGCGGTCACCGAAACGCGCGACAAGAAAACTTACCCCACTCCCGCGCGCACGGAGTTCGATCTCATCGAACGCAAGGAGAGCCCTTGGGCCGGAAAAAAGTCGCGCTACTCCACTGCCGACGACGCCTACCGCACCCAGACTGCGACCCGGTTCCAAGATAAAATCAGCGACGCCTCGCCAGTCACACGTAACGTTAATCCGGCGATCGACAAGCGCACCACCTTCGACCGCATCAACCGTTTCGTCTTCAAGAAAAACTCTGACCAGAGCGTTCCTGTGAGCACTGCCGGCAGTGAAAAACCCGCCGCCGACGCCTCGGCGGTGTCCTCGCCGGGAGCCGCCCTGCCTCGACGCTGAGCTCTCGGCCAGTCGAACTAGAGGCGGCTTAACTCTGTTCCTTAATCATCGCGTGAAACCATTTCGGATCCTGCAATTCAACATGCAGTTCGGCCAAATCTGGGATGGAGCCGAGCCCGATAAGGCTCCCATCCGTCTGGAAGACACGATCGCCGAGCTGCTGCGTCACGACGCCGATGTGATCAATCTGCAGGAGGTTGAGCAGTGCAAGGGAGGCGGCGAGCAGATTAATCCGCCGCCCAATTACGAGCGGCTCCGCCAAGCTTTGCCCGGTTACGACGGCCATTTTACTTATCCGAAGGCCGACCCGCGCGAGCTCCCCTTCGGAATCGGTCTGGCCACGTTTTCAAAAACCCCGCTGAGAGGGCGATTTAGCGAGACGCTGCCCTCGCCGCCGCTAACTTTTGATTTTCTTGGCACGCCGATGACACCGACCGATCGCCTGCTGATCGGCTCCTGCACGACCATTGAGGGACGGAGTGTCACGCTACTGAATACGCACCTTCTCGCCTTCTTCATGCTCAGCGCCACTGGGCCCGAGCAGCTCGGCCAGCGTAATCAGGTCGCCGCCCGCCTGCGCGCTGCCGCTGCCGAGGGCGCGACGATCTTGACCGGGGATTTTAATGTTCCGGACCACGAGGGCCTCGCCGCCCAGTTCGCCGCCGAGGGCTTTGCCACTGCTGAGGGAAAAGAAGTTACGTGGCGGCGTATGCCCTACGTTCTCGATCACGTTTTCTACAACTCTCCGCTGCGCTGCATGAACCGCGAAGTCATCCCCACCATGGCCTCCGATCACCACGTGGTGTTGGCGGATTTTGTCTGGGCCTGAGCCGGTGGTTTCATTTCGCGTTCGAATTGAGCCGAATGCCTGACGTAGCAGCTTGCTTGCGCGCGATTTGAAATCAAGCGCCGGGCAAGGCTAAATTCCAACGCAACCCTAATCAATCGCGTGCAAGCACGCTTCTACGTCGGACCAAAACGCTCTGAGTTTGAACTTGACCTGGAACCAGCGACTGGCGGCCGCCTCCCAAACAAATGCCGTAGCGGAGAGCGCCATTCGACCCGGGGCCGAAATAAGTCGCATCGCGCTTCCCGCTACCAGAACTTAAAACAGGCACGGCCAACTACGGTTGTTTGGCGGCCTGGACGCGCTGACCGGCACTGGCGAGGAAGTAAGACTGGGCGGAGAACAGCGGCGCATTCGCCGGGCGGGGCATGGGCAGGTAGCCACCTCCGGCGGAGAGCAGGCGGGCGGAATCGTTATCCTGAAGCTCGATGGCGAAAAGCTCCTCGATCACCCAGCGTCTCAGCGCAGGATCAAGCAGGGGGAAAACCACCTCGATGCGGCGGAAAAAGTTACGCGGCATCCAGTCGGCGCTGCCGGTGTAGACGTCGGGCTCGCCGCCGTCGTTGTGGAAATAAAAGGCGCGGATGTGTTCGAGAAAACGGCCGACGATTGAGCGCACGCGGATGTTTTCGCTCAAGCCCGGCAGCCCCGGCACGAGGCAGCAGACGCCGCGCACGATCAGGTCTATCTGCACGCCGGCCTGCGATGCCTCGTAAAGGGCGTCAATCACCGGCTGGTCGACCAATGAGTTCATCTTGGCCATGATGCGGGCGGGGCGGCCAGCGGCGGCATTCGCGGCCTCGCGGCGGATCAACTCGATGACGCGCCGGTGCAGGGTAAACGGCGCGATCAGCAGGTGCGTAAAGTGCGGCGAGCGGCCGAGACCAGTGAGCGTGTTAAACAGTGCGGCGGCGTCGGCGGTGAGGACCTCGCGCGAGGTGAAATGGCTGAGGTCGGTGTAGATCTTGGCGGTGCGCGGGTTGTAGTTGCCGGTGCCGAGGTGGACGTAGCGGCGGAGTTTGCCGTCGGATTCGCGGCGCACGACGAGAGCCACCTTGCAGTGGGTTTTATGCCCGATCAGGCCGTAAACCACATGCACGCCGGCCTCCTCGAGCTGGCGAGCCCACTGGATGTTATTGGCCTCGTCGAAGCGGGCTTTCAGCTCGACCAGCGCGGTGACTTGTTTTCCCTGGCGGGAGGCCTCGATGAGCGCCTTCACGAAGGGCGAGTCTCCACTGGTACGGTAGAGGGTTTGCTTGATCGCGAGAACCTGCGGATCACGCGCGGCTTGCTCGACAAAATCCACCACGGGCTGGAAGGAATCGTAGGGATGATGCAGAAGCACATCGCGCTCCCGCAGGGTCTCGAAAATCGCGGCGGGTTCGCGCAGGGGCGAGATGTTGGCCGGGATGAAGTTCGGGTATTTGAGATCTGGCCGGTCAATATCGGCTAGCGCCATGAGGCGAAGCAGGTTGATCGGGCCATCTAGCCTGAAAACGTATTCGTGCGACAAGGACAGATGATCGCACAGCGTGGCGAAAATCCGGTCGTCCACGCCGTCCTCGATTTCGAGGCGCACGGCGGCGCCGCGGCGGAGGTTGCGCAACTCCTCCTCGATTTTCTTGAGCAGGTTTTCCGCCTCCTCGTCGTCAATGTAGAGGTCGCTGTTGCGGGTGACGCGGAAGGCATGAGCGCCGTGAATAACGTAGCCGGGGAAGAGCTCGCCAGCGCAGAGCTTGATAATCTCGGTGAGAAAAATGTGGCGGTGGGTGGTGGCCCCATCGGCTTCGATGCGCACGAAGCGAGGAAGGATGCGCGGCACGGGCAAAATGGCGAAGTGCCGCTCCAGCTCGGGCGTGGCGGGATCGTCGAGCGAGACGACGACATTGAGCGTCTTGTTGCCCAGATGGGGGAACGGGTGCGACTGATCGAGGGCGAGAGGGGTTAGCACCGGGCTCACCTGACCCTCGAAATAGGATCGAACCCAGGCGAGTTCCACGGCGGAGAGGTCGGCGGGCTTGACGAAGGAGATGCCCTCGGCGGCAAGGGCGGGCACGAGTTCGTGGTGCCAGACGTGGTATTGATCCTCGACCAGCGAGGCGACGACCGAGTGGATGCGGCGGAGCTGCTCGCGGGGGCCAAGGGTGTCCACTCCGCCGGACGGGAGGACATCGTTATCCACTTGCTGGATGAGCCCAGCGACGCGGATCTCGAAAAACTCGTCGAGGTTGCTGCAGACGATGGCGAGGAACTTGACCCGCTCGAGCAGCGGGTGGCGGGCGTTGCGGGCCTGCTCAAGCACACGACGGTTGAAGGCGAGCCACGAGAGCTCCCGGTTGAAGTAGGCGGCTTTGGTCGGGCGGGTGGAGCGGGTGATGGGTGCAGGGCGGTTACGCGGCGTGCTCACCGGCTCATCGCCCTTTGCCCGGACAGCTGGGGTGGCCAACTTTGGCGAACGGGGAGAGGAGGTGCGGCGCGGCGTTGGCATGGGAATGGATAAGAAACGGAAAGGAGAGCAATGACGGGTCTGGCGTAAGAAAACCAGTTTTTTGGCGGGTGTAACGGGTTTGTGACTTTGAGCGCGGAGTCAGGGTTGGCTCGCGCGGAGAGCGGCGAGGTCGTCGTCCTCGCTGGCTGTTTCGCGCCACGAATCATCCTCAGCAAAGACGCCATCAAGCAGGCGGCGTGCCTCGGGTAAATCGCCGAGCAGGCAGGCGTAGCAGGCGAGATTATAGGCGACGAGAAGGGACGGCTTATCAATCAAACGTGCGCCGGTCAGCAG
The DNA here is from genome assembly GCA_945898185.1 of Akkermansia muciniphila. Classification (GTDB taxonomy): domain Bacteria; phylum Verrucomicrobiota; class Verrucomicrobiia; order Opitutales; family Opitutaceae; genus IMCC26134_A. The sequence goes on from CAMDHP010000015.1 coordinate 10,227, forward strand.
GGTGTCGCGGGCTTCTTCGATCCGCTTCAATTCACGCAACGCGTAGGCCCAAGCGATCCACGGGCGCTCCTCGGTATTATCGCAGGCGACGAGCTCCGGAGCGCGTGCGATGACCTCCGCCCAGTCCTCCTCGAGCATGGCAAGTTCCAGCCTCAACGCCGAGGCGGCGGGGGAGGCGCGATCCTCGGAGCCGAGGCTTTCGAGTTCGGCGCGGGCCTCGGGGATCATGCCGAGCTGGAGGTAGCCGGCGGCGTAGGCGAGGTGGGTGGCCGTTGGGTTCATGGCGCGAGGATGCGGGGCGGGTCCGAGACTCGGAAGGGGAAACGTCGGGTTGCAAAACAAAGCCGCGCCCCGGAAAGGGCGCGGCTAAAATCCCGGCGGGAGATGCGGCGGGTATTACTGGAGGCTCAAGCGGTGGTTATAGCCGAACGCACCGGCGCCGGCGACGGCGACGTTGAAGGTGCGTTGGGCGGCGGGAGCGACGGAGGCGGTTTTCTTCGTAATTGGAGGGGGACTTTATGGGTTACTGAAAAACGAGCTCAGGCGCGGCCCCACTTTTTCAGTTGTTCAAGGGAGAGACGGACGGATTCGAGCGGATCGTGTTTGTAGTGCTCGACCTCGATTATCTGCCACTCGGCCGCGCCCACGGAGTCTATGGCGGCGAAGAGGGCGGGGAAGTCCACCGGACCGGTCCCGAGTTCCTGGCTGTCCTTGAGGTGGACGAGGCGGCAGCGGGTGCCGAGACGGCGGAGGAAATGGGCGGGATCGTGGCCGGCGAACTTCACCCAATAGACATCCACCTCGGCCCCAAGGTGGGCGGGGGCGGCGGCGTCGAGCAGATGCTCGAAGGCGGACTGTCCAAGATCCGTGGCGAGCTCGCCGTCGTGATTGTGGTAGTGGAGGTGCAAACCGTAGCCACGCAGGCGGGCTCCGATGGCACCGAGCTCGCGACCGAATTCAGCCGCGGAACCCGCGTTGGCGAAGAGCTCTTTCGGCATCCACGGGCAGATGATGTGGCGGCTGCCGAGGCGATGCGCATCCACGGCGAGGTTGGTGAGATTCCCGCGCAGAGCATCAATGCCGACGTGAATGCCGGAGCACTGCAGGCCGGCGGCCTTGAGTGCGGCGGCGGCACCGGCTGCGTCGAGGTTGCCGTAGCCGGCGGTTTCAACGCCTTGAAAACCGAAGCTGGCGAGTTTGGCGACGGTGCCGGCGAAGTCCTTGGCGATATGCTCGCGGACGGACCAGAGCTGAACGGAGACGGGTATTTTAGACATGGTTGTATTTGGGGAAGACCATTCAAATCCATGGCCGCGCGCCACCGTCATCGCAATGGAAAGAAACTGGAATAGAACGGCACGAAACTAGACTTTAACGTCACGCGCAGCGATGGCCCGCGAGCCACGCCAGCAAGGCCGCGCCCCAAGGGAGATTCGCGCCGAGGCCGCTGCCGTGCACGTCGCCCTCGGTGAGCAGCAACGTGGCGGGAACGCGGTGGGCGGTAAGCGCGGCGTAAAGGGCGAGGGAGTTGGCCGAGGGCACGCAGCCGTCGAACTGTTCGTGGGTGATAAACATGGGCGGGGTTTGCGCGGTGACGGCTTTCTCAACAGAAAGCCGAAGTGCGAGCGCAGGGTCGGCGGGGACGCCGAGAAGGTTGTCGCGCGAGCCGAAGTGCGACCACGGTTCGACGAGCGAGACGACAGGGTAGATGAGCGCGGCAAGGTCGGCGTGGGCACTGAGCGCGTCGAGTTCATCACCGGCGAGACCGGCCGGGTGGGCGGGCTGGGTGGCGACGGTGCCGGCGAGGTGTCCGCCGGCGGAGAAGCCCATTACGCCGACGCGGTCCGCGTGCAGACCGTGGACGGTGGCGAGGCGGCGGAGGTGGCGCATGGCGCGCTGGGCATCAATGAGCGGCACCGGGTGAAGGCTCGGGGCGTGGCGGTATTCGAGCACGGCGGCGGCGATGCCGTGGGTGGCTAAAAACTGGGCTGGGCGATGACCCTCCTTGGGCGTGGAGACCATGCCGTAGCCGCCGCCGGGGAGGACCAGGATGGTCTGGCCGGTGCGGTATTCCTCGCTTGGCAGGTAATAGGTGAGGCGGGGCAGGACGCCGTCTTCAGGGCCGGCGAGGGGAGTGCGGCCGGCGGGCCAGACGGCGATGCTTTGAGGTAGGTTTATCGAAGGGGTGGTTTCCATAAGGACGGAGGAGTGCACGGCCTATTACCGGCCTCAAGCCAAGAGGACGGTTGCAGTCCGGCTGCCCTTTGGAATTCTTTCGCTCGGGCCGCGGCGGGATGCGGAATCGAAGCGAACACGAGGCGGAGCGATCAGCTTAAATTCAGAATTGGGGAAACAAGGGCTTTCCATTTGGCAGCAAGGAGCGAGAGCAGCGCGTAAATTACCCTCGTGCCGAAATGTCCCACCTTGGCTTGACCCTTTTCCCGGTTAAAGCGAAGGGTGGGGCATGTTGCCCAGCGTCCTGATCGTTGATGATGAGAAGCACACCCGCGAAGGCCTCCGGCAGGCATTGGAGGACACCTACGACGTGGCCGTGGCTGCGAACGCGGATGAGGCGTTTAACTTGCTCGATGCCCAGCCCTTCGACGCGATCTTAACCGACCTGCGGATGCCGGGCAAATCCGGGCTTAAGGTGATAGACAAGGCACTCGCCCTTTCGCAGCGGCCGGCGGTTATCATGATGACGGCGTATGGAAATATTGATACGGCGGTCGAAGCTATGAAACGCGGCGCGGTGGATTTCCTGACCAAACCGGTGAATCTGGAGCGCCTCGAAGTCCTCCTGCAACGCGCGCTGAAGTCCAAGACGCTCGAAGTCGAGGTAAAGCAACTCCACGAACGGCTTGATACGAAGTTCAGCTTTGGCGGCATTATCGGCCACTCCGAGGCATTGCACCGGTTGACCGAGCAAGTGCGCCTCGTTGCATCCTCGAAAGCGACCATCCTCCTCGAAGGCGAGAGCGGCACGGGCAAAGAACTCATCGCCCAAGCGGTGCATCAGGTGAGTCCGCGCTCCCGTGGTCCGTTCGTCGCGGTGCACTGCGCAGCGCTTTCGGAAAATCTGCTCGAAAGCGAACTCTTTGGCCACGAACGCGGCGCCTTCACCGGCGCGACGGAGCGCCGCCTCGGACGCTTCGAGACGGCGGACGGCGGCACCCTTTTTCTCGATGAGATCGGCGAAATCACCGCCTCCACCCAGGTGAAGCTTCTGCGTTTTTTGGAGACACGCACCATCGAGCGCGTCGGCGGCGGAAAACCGATCGCCCTCGACGTGCGCCTCGTGGCCGCGACCAACCGCAACCTCGAGCGCATGGTCGGCGATGGAAAGTTTCGCGAAGACCTCTTTTTCCGGCTCAACGTAGTTCGTCTCGTGATGCCGCCGCTGCGCGAACGTGCGGATGACATCCCGCTGCTGCTGGCGCACTACCTTAAATTTTTCGCCAAGGAGAATGGCACACCGCCGCCTAATGTGGAGGCTGGCGCATTGCGCACGCTCTGTGCCTATCGCTGGCCGGGCAATATCCGCGAGCTGCGGAATTTTTGTGAGAACGCGGTGGTGATGCATCGCGGCGGCAAGCTTACCGAATACGATATTGATCCCCGCTACCGAGAGAACGCCCCCTGGCCTGCGGCCGCGAACGGCAGCAACGGCGGACTGACCGCCAACACGGCGTCTGGCGCGGTTGCGGCCCCGGCGGAAGGGTTGACGACGCGCCGGCCCGCACCGCTGGCCCTGCCCGGCCCGGCGGGGTCGTCGCTCTCGTTGGAGGCCAACGAAAAAAGGCTGCTGCGCGAGGCTCTGCTGAAATCGCGAGGGAACCGCACCGAGGCGGCGAAATTAATGGGCGTGAGCCGCCGCACCCTGCATCGGAAAATTTCCCAGTGGCCGGAGCTGGATACGCTGGATTAAAATGCCGGACGGCGGGTAGCCGCGTGTCCGCCCTGCGACCTTGCGGCCTGCTACCTTTGCATTTGCCAGCCGTCCTGCGAAAGAGCAACAACAGCACGTAATCCTTCCACCCCATTTTCACTATGCTTCGTGCCCTCTCCCTTATTTTTCTGGCGTCATGTGTGAGCGGTCTGGCGCTTGCCGCGCCGATCAGATTCGTCGGATCGGACCTTTTGCTGGGCCAAGTGGACGTGGATATGCAGAAATTCGCGAAGGCGAACGACCTTGATATCAGCTTTGATCTTCAGGGAAGCCGACTGGGGTTGGAGGCCTTGCAAGCTAAGACGGCGGATCTCGGGGTGCTCGTGTTTGGGGCGGATGCGATCAAGCCAGGGCCCGAGTTCACCAGCATCGTGGTGGGTTATCTCACCACGGTGATTGCCGTGCCCGAGACGCTGCCGCTCTCGCAGGTAACTTATGACCAAATGGCATCGATTTTCGGTGCGCATGAGCAGAACGATGTGCGGCGCTGGGCGGATGCGGGAGTGTTGGGCTCGCAGGCCCAGCGCAGCATTCTGTTGGTGGCGGCGGGCCGCCGTGCGGGCCTATCGCTGGACATCTTTCGTTACGCCGTGCTGACGAAACCTGAACTGAAGCCCACGGTATTGATTTTCGACGATGCGCTGTCGGCGGCGGCGCGCATAACGAGTGAGGAGGGCGGTATCGCGCTGTTGCCGGCGGCGCCGCGTGCGGACGGTAAGTTGAAGGTCCTGTTGCTGGCTAAAGGGGCCAAAGATGTGGCTTACGGACCCACGGCGGAAAACCTGCACAGCGGTGACTATCCGCTCCGGTTGCCGATCTACTTGGTCTTTCGTAAAGGCGACGCGCCGCGACTGGGCTTTGTGATCAAGCATCTGCTGGCGGACGAAACGGTGCCGGTGCTGAACGCGTCCGGAGTGACGCCGTTGCCGACGCAAGCGCGTAACCAGGTGCTCTTTGATTTGGAAACCATGTGACTTTTCTTCATTCTTTTTAAAATACCTGTTGACCATGGCTCAGCGTCCTCCTTTCTCCTCCTTTCTCACGCAGGCGTAGCTCAGTTGGTAGAGCACCACCTTGCCAAGGTGGACGTCGAGAGTTCGAGTCTCTTCGCCTGCTCCATTTCGTTAGTAAGCCCCGGAATCCCAGAAGACTCCGGGGTTTTTTGTTTTTAAAAATCGCCCGCGAGTGAGAACAAAGTTGGGCAAAAGTGAGAACATGACGCTCGGCTGAGCTATCGTCGTTGAGTCGCAGGGGCCGAATCCCGTCACTTACGCTACAATGAGCCTATCCCCCGCAGAAGCTCCTCAATCCGCATTATATACCCAGAACAGGACTACCTCGTCCCGGTTAGGGCAGGAGCGTGACTGCCAGCCTGAGGAAGCGACGGCCTGACGCCGTTAGCGGCGCGGTTGTTTTAAAAGTGACGGTCTCGTTGGCGCCGGAAAGGGAGCTCTGGGCGAGGCTTACTTGCGAGGTGTCACGACTCCAGGTTTGAAGGTCTTCAGAAACCTCGACCGCGTAAGTGACATCGGTGAGTCCGGGCGGGCGGGTAAAAGTCAGGGTGCAATGCCGCCCATCAGCCAAGTCGACCATACCGCCGACGGCCGGGGGGCCGTCCGCAATACTGGGATTGCTGCCGAGGGCGTATTCGAGAAGATTGGGTCTGCCATCGCCGTCGGAATCCGAGAGCAGGGCGGACTTCGCTGAATCGAGGCGCTGCGCAGGCGTGAAATGCGAGGCGATCCAGGACAAGGCGGTGCCATCCGCCGCCGGAGCATCGAGCCTCATCACGGGCTGCGTGGGGTTGGTCGTATCGATCACCACATGACGAAAGATACCGGGAGAGAAATCGAAGAGAGAGCCGAGCGTATCGGCGGGATCAATCGTCACGGCGGGGGCGAGCAGATTCATCCCAAACACACCATCAAGTCCGGCGATGTCGGCGATCAGCAGATCAACGTTTTCCCAAACAAGTGTGGCTCCCTCCCGGGTCGGGACACTCAAGCGCGGTATTTCCAAAATCGGGACGGTGAGTGAACCGCCAACACCACCGATGTCGGCCTTGCGTCCGTTGTAAGTGGCCATGAAGTCAGCCAAAGTGGCGTAAGTTGACGGGATAAGCCCGCAGGCCTTGGCGGAAGCAAAACTCGCGAAACTGCTGCCGGCTCCGGTATCCAACAGCCAGTCGCCGGTCACAGTGCCGCCGGGTCCGGTCAGGCACAGGCCGGTCACGAGCGGGTTGGCGGAGCTCGAGGGAAGGACCTCGCCTGATGGCGCAAAGCTGGGGAGGAAATCCTGCAGCACCAGCGAGACGGTCAATTGAGTAGACGGCTCGGCCTCGCCGGGGGCGAGCAAGTAGGTGCCGAGCCCGCTCTCGGCTGACAGCGGATCCATGATTGGGGTCAGATCGAGAGAGAGGCGGCGCTGACGGATAACGGGCATGCCCACGAGATTGATCGGGTCGGCTTGCAAGTAACTTAAGTCGCCCATCCCTCCGCCGAGGAGCGCTCCGAGATCAAGGACCTCGCCCGCGCCGACCGTCCGCCGCACCCAGAGGTTAAAGCTGCCGTAGGGGATATAAGCAGCGGTGCCACCGTAGTCCACCAGATCCACCGGACCGCTCAGCACCGACACCCCAAAAGTGCGGGACACGTCACCCTCTTCGGTGCCAGCGACCCCGGTCTCGGTATAGGCCCCGATGAAGTCGGCGGGTCCGAGTGCGAGCGAAGCCACATCGTAGAGCCCCGAAGCGTGCAAATGGCTGATGGCGATCCCCGATGCGCCCGTATCAACAAATACCTTTAGAAACACCGGTTCGACCGAGGCCGAATCCGGATTGAACCAAGTCCTGACCGCCCCGCCCGCCAACGGATCGGTCAGCACGGCGTAGAGCCGGGGTTGGTCAACGGCGGACGCATTAATCCGGCCGTAAAGTGGATCCGTGACCACCAAGTCGTAACCGCGCAGAGGGTTGATTGCCACCAGCGCGAGCACCGGCAAAATCAGTCTGCGAAGACTGGGTAAAGCGGGGTATAACACGTGATCACCCAGACGGCTTGAGGCCATGGACGCCAGAATTTATTGGCCTAAAAACGGCATTGGAAACCGCGGATTGCGCCGATTGAGCGGATAATACTAAGGCCCCGTGATAATCAAACGCACACCCCAAACGGGCATCTTGCCCGCGTCATTTAAGTAGACGGATCACGGCTGTCCAGTTGAGGGATAAAAATTGATAGGCATAATCATGTTTTACAATGAGAAGCGCGGAAACTGAGGTGTCTTCGAGCTGGCAAAGAAAAGTCGGTTTCGGGCATTTCCTCCCCGGATATGAACAATGCACCGACTGTCTTCGCGCAAATCATGGGAGGCTTGGACGCGACGGAGTTGGCTCGTGCGGCGGCGCGCTTCCCGATGCCACGGGCGTCCGAGACGCTTCGCGCCTACGATCATTTTGCCGCGATGGTCTTCGCTCAGCTGACCTACAGGGAAAGATTGCGGGGTATCGAGACTTGTCTGAGCGCCCGACCCTCCTTGGCTTATTACATGGGCATCAGGGAACGAGTCACTCGCACCAATCTGGCCTATGCCAACGATCACCGCGATTGGCGTGTCTTTGCGGAGGTTACAGCGGTCTTGATGCGTCGCGCTCAGAGACTTGCCGCCGACGCCCCTGCGCCACTGGGATTGGATGCCGATTTGTTCGCCCTGGATGCGACGGTGATCGAGTTGAGTATGGCCTTGTTTCCGTGGGCTCGATGGAAAAAGTCCTTGGCCTCGGTAAAGCTGAACGTGTTGCTCGACTTTCGCGAAGAGATCCCTGTTTTCGCCACCTTGCACGAGGGAAAAACGCACGAGGTGGGGTCGCTCGACGACATACCGGTTTATCCCGGTAGTTACTACGTCATGGACCGTGGTTATCTGGATTTCCGTCGCCTCTACCGGCTGCATCAAGCAGGGGCTTATTTCGTCACGCGGCTCAAGTCGAATACCTGCTTTTATGTTTCGGAAAGTTGTCCCGTCGATCAGTCCACCGGGCTGCGCTGCGATCAGACAATCAAGCTCAATTCCGTAGCGGGTCGTCTTGGCTATCCCGAGCCGCTTCGGCGCATACACTTTATCGATCCAGATACCGGAAAATCGCCCGTCTTTATTACCAATCAGTTCGATTTGGATGCGCTTATTATTGCCCAGATTTATCGTCGCCGATGGGCGATAGAACTGTTTTTTCGCTGAATAAAGCAACACCTGCGCTTGCGTGGGTTTTATAGCACTTCGTTCAACGGAGTGCGTATCCAAGTCTGGAGCGCGATCTCCGCATTCCTGCTTGTAAGCATCGCCAGGCGTCGCTTGCACCTGCCGCATACACTTTGGGAAGTTTTGCAGGTCGTCAGCATTGCCTCGATGGAGCAAATACCTATCAGCGAACTGCTTAAGTCAATTGATACAAGAAAGAACCATGCCGATATTCATAACCAATTGAAAATCAGCTACTCATAACTGGACAGCCGTGATCTTAGTTTACTACTGGCGCGGCAGTTTCTTTTTTCTTAAAAATAATTTAAGCCGTTATTTTATAAAATTATTAATTTACGGCGAGAAAGAAGGCCGTCTGAAGTCTAGGCGCGCTATGAATGGCTTTAATGGTTGAAAACGTGATCCGGATTAACACCTACCACGCGAACCGAATTTCTCGTTTGAAATCCACGTCAATCGGCGGGGCCTCGTTCGATGCGGAGGATTCGATTGCGCTCGCTAACGCACCGTCCCGTCCCACGTCTCCTTCCAATGCGCTCTCCGCGTCAATGCTGCCGCGGCTTTACCTTGATCGAACTCCTCACGTTCATTGCGATCGTGGGTATCCTTGCGGCCATCACCATTCCTGTCATCGGCATGGTGCGCGGCAAAGCTCGGGCCGCCAACAGCGTTTCGAATTTGAGGCAGATTTTTGTCGCGCTGAATCTCTTCGCCGATGAGCACCGCGATCTGTTTCCGAAGGCTGCCGCCGCCGTGGACTGGACTCCCGGCGAGACTAATCCCGCTCAGTTGTCCTGGGCGAAACGACTGTTGCCGTGCGCCCTCGGTGAGACCCTTTTTCTAACTCCGTGTTTCGAGCGCGAGGGCAGCGCCTACTTTATCGGGGCGCGAGCCGCATTCGTCGCCACCGGCGGGCAGGCTGAGGTGCGGCGCAACCGGATCCAATTCCCGAGCCGTTTCGTCCTCGCTGGGGCGATCAATTACGAAGTCGGCGAACCGGACTTCGACAAGGATGATTACACGTAAAACTGTCTTTATGCGGCCGCAGGCACGCTCTTCGCCGATGGCACGCAAGCGGTTCTCTTTGCGGACGGCCACCTATCGCTCATCTTGGCCTACAGTGCGGCGTCCATGACCTTCCGCGACGACTCGATGGGTTTGGGGTGACTCTCCGGAAGCTCAAAATCTTGTAGCAGATTAACGGACGGCGTGCTTAGTGAGTCTCTATTGTATGCCTGCGAATGTCACATTTAAGCTCGATTTGCCGGTCCGGCCGCGTCGCCTCCGCCGGACCGCAACACTGCGGACGCTGTTCGAGGAAACCGTGCTGCGGGCGGAGGACTTTATCGCGCCGCTTTTCGTGGTGGACGGCAAATCCGCGCCGGAGGAAATCTCATCCATGCCGGGGCAGTTTCGGCTTAGCATCGCCGACCTCGTAAAAGAGTGTCGTGCGCTTTGGGAACTCGGGGTGAAAGCAGTGGCGCTCTTCCCCAAAATCGACGCAAAACTCAAGGACGTTGAGGGCACGGAAGAGTTGAACGAGGACGGTCTCATTTTGCGCGCGGTGAAAGCGGTGAAGAAAGCGTTGCCAGAGTTGGTGGTGATCACCGATGTGGCGCTCGACCCCTACACCACGCACGGCCACGACGGCCTGCTCAACGCGGCGGGCGCTGATGTGGACAATGATCGCACCGTCGCGCGCCTGGCGGCGATGGCGGTGCGGCAAGCGCGGGCGGGCGTGGATTTCGTGGCACCGAGTGACATGATGGACGGCCGGGTCGGCGCGATCCGCGCGGCGCTGGATACAGCGGGGTTCACGGAAACGGGAATCATCGCGTATTCGGTGAAATTCAATTCGGCGTATTACGGGCCCTTTCGCGACGCGGTGGGCAGCGCGCGGGCTGTGGGCAGGAAGCTGCTCAGTAAGGCGACCTACCAACTCAACCCCGCCAACCGGCGCGAGGCGCTGGCCGAGGCAGTGCTTGATGCGGCGGAGGGTGCGGACATCCTCATGGTGAAACCGGCGGGCGCGTATCTGGATATCATCCGCGATGTGCGCGAACGCTTGGGCAAGCCGCTGGCGGCGTATCAGGTATCGGGCGAGTATGCGCAGATTCACGCGGCGGCGCGTTTGGGCTGGCTGGACCTTGCGCGCACCCGCCACGAGTCGTTGATCGCGATCAAGCGAGCGGGCGCAGATTTGATTTTAACCTATTTTGCCAAAGACGAGGCGCAGGCGCTGGCGAAGTGAGGCGGGAAGGTCGGTTTGGATAGGCCGCCCCGGAGGGGCCATGGGGGCGTGCAAGCACGCTACGAGTATGGGCATAAAAAAGCCCGGCGGATGGGGCCGGGCTTCGTTTGTCTGGCGGTGGCGAGGGAACTCAGCGCTTTTTGCCCTTGGCGGCGGGCTTTGCCGCAGACTTTGCAGCGGGCTTGGGCGCTGATTTGGAAGGAGCTTTTGCAAGAGCTTTGGCGGCCGGCTTGGAAGAGGTTTTCACGACCGGCTTACTGGCGGGCTTGCTTGCCTTCTTGGCTGGAGCCTTGGACTTGGATTTTGCGCGTGGCTTGTCTCCGTCTTCGTCCTCGTCGTCCTTGTCCTCGTTCTCATCCTCGTCCTCATCCTCGTCGTCGCCGCCCGTGGGCTTCTTTTTGCCGTCATCGTCACCATCGGCTTCGTCCTCGTCCCATTTTAGGGATTGATCACCTTTGAGTGCGGCCTCGCCCTCTTCGTCGAGGTCGGGCAGGTCGGCGTCTTCGATGCCTTCCTCTTCACCGCCGGCGGGGGCTTCACCTTCCTCGGCGTCCTCATCGAAGCCGGCTGGGGTGTAGTCGAGGATGGCGCAGAGCTCGTCGAAGGAGTGGACGGCTTTGCCCTCGATGAAGCTGGCGTTTTGATCTTCGCGAAGCTCTTCCTCAACCTCGTCCACCGTGAGTTTGGATTCGAACTTGAAGACGTCGTTGAGGAGTTTGACGCGGCACTTGGTGAGATGGTCGAGCAGGTCGGCGTAGGGGCCGTTCTCGTCGTCCACGATATCAGCGAGCGCGAAGAGCTTCTCCTCGGAGTCAAAAAATGAGTCCTTGACCCGTTTCAGGCGGATGCGACCGGAGCCGACCTCTTTTTCGATGCGGAAAGGGATGAAAGCGGCGTCGAAGAGATCCTGGTTAAAGCCGTAGTCCCGAAGCGGCTCCACGAGGTCTGTGAGATGTGAAGTCTGGCGTGGATCAATGATGCTCAGCCCATCGGTGTCCCAGCGAACGGGGTCAGATACTTCATCAACCCACCAGTTGTGGTCTTCACCGAGACGAACGATACACCAATCGAGAATAGCAGAGGAGTTGGCCATGATTAAGGATGGAAGGGAGGGAGGAATCGTCGGAGCCATGCCGAGCGTCGGGGGCGAGTCAAACCGCGAAACTTAACTTTTTTGTGAAGTTGGGGAAACTGCATTTTACCCGCCGTCGGCAAGGGGAAAAGTCGCGCAGCGTTAGGGGCATGGGATGGTTGCCAAGCTCAAAAGTAAGGTTGGCAACAGATGGTGTGCGTGCGGAAAGCGGGGCGGGGGAGTGCGGGGTCCGGCGGGGTCTGGCGCGCACTTGCGTTTTGAAGCGGGCTACTAAGCGTGGAACTCTCAATGAGCCTACTTTATAAGCACACCGCACGCCACGCTTTGTTCCAGATGGATGCGGAGCACGCACACGAACTCGGCGTCAACGCGCTGGCCCTGCTTGGCCGCGTGCCTCCGCTCTGCCGCGCTCTGGAATCGTTTAACAGTCTCTCGGCTGGTTGGCACCGCCCGGTGGAGGCTTTTGGCCTACGATTCCCCAACGCGATCGGGATGGCGGCCGGCTTCGATAAAAATGCCTGCGCCTGGCCGGCGGCGGCGGCGCTGGGATTCGGCCATGTCGAAATCGGCACGGTGACCGCGTTGGCTCAGGCGGGTAATCCGCAGCCGCGTTTGTTTCGTTACCCTGAGGAAGAGGCCGTCATCAATCGCATGGGTTTTAACAACGAAGGCAGCGAGGCAGTAGCGGCGCGGTTGGCGACGCAGCCTGGCATCGGGCACCGGCGCATTCCGCTCGGGGTCAACCTCGGCAAGTCCAGGGTCACGCCAAACGAAGAGGCGACGCAGGACTACCTCACGAGTTTCGGCCGTCTGGCGGATTATGCCGATTACGTGGCGGTAAATGTGTCCAGCCCCAACACGCCTGGACTGCGCGCGCTTCAGGATGAGAGGCCGCTCCGCGAATTGCTCGGCGCGCTGAGCGCGGCGAACCAGGCGCGCGTCGCTCCCAAGCAGGCGGAAGGCAAGGGACGCAAACCGCTGCTTTTGAAAATCGCCCCGGATTTAAACTGGGCGCAGATTGACGCCGCGTTGGGCGTGATCGCCGAGTTCGGGCTGGATGGTATCATCGCAACGAATACAACCCTGGCGCGGCCGGGCTCCTTTGTTGAGGTCGGGCAAGCGGGCGGACTGAGTGGAAAACCGCTGCGCCGTCGCTCGACCGAGATTGTGAACTACATCGCGCGCGCAACGGGCGGACGCCTGCCGATCATCGCGGCGGGAGGGGTGCATGATGCGGAGAGCGCGGGTGAGAAGCTCGACGCCGGCGCCACTCTGGTGCAGGTCTACACTGCGATGATCTACGAGGGGCCTTTCTTCGCGGCAACCCTGGCGCGAGCGCTGGCGGAGCGGCAACGGATGGACGTGCGGGTCTCTTAACCGGATCGGCGCGAGCGGATCCGCGCTGGGTGTTACAATCCGGAGCGCGACGGCCTATCCGTTTTTCCGAGCTATCTTTCGGGGCGCCGATCCCGTTTCATGCGCGCTTGGCACGGTTGCGGCCGCCTGCGGTAAGTTTGCTTTTTTGAAGCTACAATCCCGCTTAAACTGCGTTAGCTTGTGAGTTCGGCGAGCACGGCCTCGGTGGGGCGGAGACGCTCGGAGGGGAAGAGGGCGTTTATCCGGGCGATCACCTGCTGGATGAGGCCGTCCGGGCAGGAGGCGCCGCCGGTGATTAGGATGCGGCGGGGGCGGACGAACGTCTCGCCGGGCCAGAGCGGGCGTAATTCGATGTGGCCGCCGTTGTGCGTGCCGGGACCGTGGCTGGGGAAAATGTAATGCGCCACCTCGGAGAACGAGTGAATGTCGGCCTCGCTTTGGATAAAAAATGCAAGGCGACCGAGGCGTTCCTCGCAGAGACGGTGGAGCTGGTAGGTGTTGGAGGAGTTTTTACCGCCGATGACAAAGGCTGCGTCGAGGGGTTCTGCCAGAGCGCGTCCGAGGGCATCCTGGTTAACTTGGGTTGCGTAGCAGAGGGTATCCGTGCGTCCATGGCCACCGACGCGATCGGGCTGGCCGGGCAGGTCCTGCCCGCAAGTGGCGGCGTAGGCGGAGCGAAGGTGCTCGATGATCTCGCGGGTCTCGTTGACGAGGAGGGTGGTTTGGTTGACGACGGCGACGCGTTCGAGGTCGCGGGCGACGGAGAAGCCAGCGGAGTGACGGCCGAGGAAGGCGGCCTCGAAGCGGGCCTGAGCGGCGGGTTCGTGGCGAACGGAGATTAGGTCGGCGAGCAGGCGGGTCTCGGCAAGGTTGCGCACGATGACGGCCGGAGCGTGGCGGCGGGTGTTCGCGAAGGTAGCCTTGGTTTCCTCGTGCTCGTGTTTGCCGTGAATGATTACGGTGTATCCATCGCGACCATACGCACGGGCGGCCTTCCAGACTTTTTCAACGAGCATGCAGGTAGCGTCGTAGGCGTAGACAGAGAGGCCGCGCCGCACGAGGCGGCATTTGTCCTCATCGGTGGCGCCAAAGGCGGGTATAATTACAATGTCTTCAGGCGTGAGGGTATCCCAGCGAAGGGTGGGGCTTTCTTTCTTCGGGGTCTCGCCGAGGATCTTGGTCGCGAGAAGCCCGGCGATGGTGAATGGCACTCCCTTGTCGGATTGAAGGTAGCGGAGACCGCGGCGAAGAAGGTCGTCGTTGACGAAAGGATTATGGATCAGCTCGGAGAGCATGAAGACGCGGCGGCTCGGGTTTTCCGCGAGGGTCTCGTAAGCGCGCTCGATGGCGTTTTTTACTCCAAGGCAGAAGCCGAAATGGCTTGGGAGCAGATATTGCACTGCGCCGAAATCGAGCGGTATGGGAGCCGCAGCGGAGCGTTCGTGGCGGCGGGCGAGGGCCTTGATGGCGGCGCAGAGGGTGGATTGGTAGAGGGCGCGGGAGGTATCGTCGCGGGCGTAGATGGCGGCGTTGCGCTCATGGGCGGGGCGAAATTTGTAGATGAAATCGTTCTCTCCGAGATGAAGATACGGAAGCTCGACGATGAAGGGATCGAGGGCGGGCAACAGGGCGGAGAGCAGCGGTGATTTTGGGGCGGTGGGGCCGAGGTTGCCGGTGAGTTGATCCAGCGATAAAAAATCCACCGACGCATCCGTAACGGTGCCCGAAGGCACGCTGAAGAGGGTGATGTGGAAAGGAGTGCCAGCGTGAACGAAGGGAAATGAAAGGGCGGAGGGGATTGAGCCGGGCAGCAGCTTTGCTTCTGCGGGCACAAGCCCAGCGGTTGAGGAGCGCACGGCGAGGCGGTTATTGCCGTCGAAAACAAGGGCGAGATCGGTGGAGTCGGGCACGATTGGCGGAAGTGGCTGGAGCAGGAAAGGTGGAGGGGGCGAGCAATCAGCCCATTTTGGTTTTACCAGAATAGGTTAAGGGAGCATCGAAATCGGATGCGAGCAAAGCACGCGACGAGGCCCTGCGGCGCCGCGGGGTGTGACTTGATCACTAGGCGTCCGGGGCGGAGTCCTCGTCGGTGTTTTGGTCGGCGTCAAAGGAATCCACGAAGCGCTCTCCAAAAAAGCCCTCGTCCTCGAGGATAAACATAACGCCATCGGTGATGGATTTGCGATCCGCAGCGGGAAACTTCGGGTATTCGAGGGCGATAAAATCGGAGATACTGGTGCGGGCTTCGGTGCGGTCGGTAACACCGGTCAGAATATCATCAGCCTGGGATGCGACATCGTCTATGAATGGGCGTAGGTTCATGGCGGGTAGAGAGGAATAATCGCAGCTCGTGGATCACCGACAATCCGGCTCTAAAACGCAAAAAAAATCAATCGCAGGTTGAGGCTCAGAGGGGTTAGCGACTTTGCGGGGAAATGGCGTTTTGAAATCGAGCGCGTTTTACCCGGATTGGCACGGATCAAGATAGTTCGCTCCGTGCGTCGGGCCGGCAAAAGCCGTCGGCGCAGGTTACGGGTGGCGTTGAAATCGCCTCGTTTGATTTTCCCCTAGCGCGCAGGGAAAAGCCGAGCACCTTGTCAGGTATGGGAATGTTCAAGCTCAAGTCCGACTACGCGCCGACGGGTGATCAGCCGCAGGCTATCGCCGCGCTGTCGGCGTCGCTGTTGGCGGGCAACAAGCACCAGACTCTCCTCGGCGTGACCGGCTCCGGAAAAACCTTCACCATGGCCAACCTAATCGTGGCGCGCGACCGCCCCACGCTGATCATCTCGCACAACAAGACTCTCGCCGCTCAGCTTTACTCAGAGTTTAAAAACTTCTTCCCCGAAAACTCGGTCGAATACTTCGTCTCTCACTTCGATTTCTATCAGCCAGAGGCTTACGTGCCGTCCTCGGACACGTTTATCGAGAAGGACTCTTCCATCAACGAGGAGATCGAGCGACTGCGCATCGCCGCCTCCAGCGCGCTGGTGTCTCGGCGCGATGTCATCGTTGTGGCGTCGGTCTCGTGCATCTACGGTCTTGGCTCGCCCGATGATTTTAAGGAGCAGCGCATCTCGCTGGAGCGCGGCGGCATCTTCCCACGCCAAGTCTTGCTGGAGCGGTTGGTGGACAACATATACTCGCGCAACGACTACGAGCTGAAGCGCGGGACCTTCCGGGTGCGCGGTGACGTGGTGGACATCATGCCCGCCTACCTCGAGCAGGGCCTACGGGTCGAGTTTTGGGGCGACGAGATCGAGGCGCTTAGCGAGTTTGACGCCACTACCGGCGAGGTCATCCGCTCGCTAGACAAGTTCGACCTGTATCCCGCCAACCAATATGTGACGAGTAAGGATAAGCTCGGCGACGCAGTCGCCCGCATCAAGGCTGAGCTCGATACCCGCGTGGCGGAGTTTGAGGCCAAGGGCCTCCTGCTCGAGGCTCAGCGCATCCGGATGCGCACCAATTACGACCTCGAGATGCTTCAGGAAATGGGCTTCTGCAACGGCATCGAAAACTACTCGCGCCACCTCGCTGGCCGCGCTGCCGGGGACCGCCCGCTTTGCCTTATAGACTTTTTCCCCAAGGATTTTCTCCTGCTGATTGACGAGAGCCACGCTACCGTGCCGCAGATCGGCGGTATGTTCAACGGCGACAAGGCGCGCAAAACGGTGTTGGTGAACTTCGGTTTCCGCCTGCCCTCGGCACTGGATAACCGGCCGCAGAATTTCGAGGAGTTTATGTCCATTACCGATCAGATTGTCTACGTCTCGGCCACGCCGGCGAAGTTGGAGCTGGAGCGCTCGACCGTCATTGCCGAGCAGGTGATCCGGCCCACCGGCCTGCTCGACCCGATCATCACCATCCGCTCGACCAAGGGGCAGGTGGAGAACCTCATCGCCGAGTGTCGCCGCGCGGTTGAGGCGGGCGAACGCGTGCTGGTAACGACGCTAACCAAGCGCCTCGCCGAGGATCTCACTGCGTTCTTCCGCGAGGCGAAATTGAAGGTCGAGTATCTGCACAGCGATATAGATGCCATCGAGCGCGTGGAGATCCTGCGCAATCTGCGGCACGGCAACTTTGACGTGCTCATCGGAATCAACCTCCTCCGAGAAGGTTTGGACTTACCCGAGGTCGCGCTGGTGGCTGTGCTCGATGCGGACAAGGAAGGGTTTCTTCGCAGCGAGACTTCGCTTATCCAGACGGCGGGCCGCGCGGCGCGTCACGAGAAAGGGCGGGTGCTTTTCTACGCCGACAACATTACCAGCTCGATCCAACGCACGCTTGATGTGACCGGGGCTCGACGCGCCAAGCAACTCGCGCACAACGAGGCGAACGGCATCACGCCGCGCGGGGTGAAGCGCTCGACCCAGTCGAGCCTGCACGTTTACGACGGCTCGGGTAAACGCCCCGTGGACGACACGGACATCGTGGACGAAAGCCGCCCGGAGGATGTGGCGGCGGTGATCGCCGAACTCGAAGATGAGATGAGCGAGGCCTCGTCGCGGCTTGAGTTTGAGCGTGCGGCGGTGTTGCGCGATCAGATCAACGCGCTCCGGAGTGGCGATTTCCGCAAGGCGGCGCAGGCACGCGACCAGAAAGGGAAAGGGGGCAAAAGTCGTAGCGCCTACCCCAGGGGAGCAGCGCAGAAACGGCGCAAGTGAAGATGTAAGATTTTCGGAAGGGGACTCCCAACGAGGGAGTTTGGCTCTGGATTCGGAGCCGGTTTAGCGGAAGAAAATCAGGTTAATCGCCATGAGTCCGGCGACGCCGAGTAAACCGACGGCAAGGGCCAGCATGAGACAACCCCGGCGCGTGGATTGCGGGGTGTCGGTGTTGCGGGCCGAGTAGTCTTTGAGCAAAGAGTCGGCGAGAGCGTTGGCACGGGCAAGGGCTTCGGGGTCGGCATCCTTGAGTTTGCCCGGCGTTTGCGGGCGCTCTGTCGCGGTCGAGGGCAGGGGAGCGGGAGGCGCGTCCGGAGCTGCAGGGAAGGCAGCCGGGGCGAGGGTCTCATCGGGGTTCAGGCCCGATGCCTCGGTGATTTCCGCATCGAGCCACGCGAGGTGACCGGTGAGGAGATGACGCTGGCGAAGCAAGGCGGCGAGACGATCAGATGGCATGGTCAAGGAAGTGCACGCTGTCGGCGGCGGCAGAGGGCGTAAACAAAAAGCGCCGGTTCCGAGGAGGAACCGGCGCTGGGAAAGCGAGCAGAGGCGGTTTAGACCTGAGCGGCGGGAACGACGTTCACCTTGCGGTGGGGCTTGTCGTATTGGACGATGCCGTCCTTGAGCGCGAAGAGCGTCCAATCGCGGCCGATGCCGACGTTCGCTCCGGCGTGAAGCTTGGAGCCGCACTGACGGACGATAATGTTGCCAGCGATGGCAACCTCGCCGCCGAACAGCTTTATGCCGCGACGTTTAGATTGGCTCTCGCGGCCGTTACTAGTTGATCCTGCACCTTTTTTATGCGCCATGACTTAGGTTCTCCTGTTGAAGTTGTGGTTAATTAAAACGATTCGCGCTTAGACGGAGATGGTCTCGATCTTGATCACGGAGAGCTCCTGGCGATGGCCCTGCTTGCGGCGGTAGCCTTTGCGTTTGCGCATTTTGAAAACGACGATCTTGGGACCGCGTTTGTTTTCGAGAATTTTGGCGGTGACCTTCGCACCCTGGAGGGTAGGGGTTCCGACCTTGAATGCGGCGCCTTCGCCGGAAGAAAGCACCTCGGTGATTTCAACGATTGAACCGGCTTCGGTGTTGGGATAGCGGTTGACGAACAGAACGTCGCCTTCGCTAACGGCGAACTGTTGTCCCTGGGTTTTGATGGTCGCTTTCATGGCTTAAAAAGGGAGAACAAAGGGTTTTTGATCGCGGACGTGCAAGGACAATTTAGGAAAATTAAACAATAGCACCTCGGCACGGCCTTTGCCCTTGGCCACGTCAGGGTGATTTGCGCAGGGTGAGGCCCATGCTTTTCCACCCCTCGGAGCGTATTTTTAAGACGGCGGCATCACTCACTGCGCTCCTCCTTGCGGTGAATCCCGCGTCGGCCCGCATCGGCGACACGCCTGAGCAGATGGCGGGGCGTATGTTGCAGCCGAACGTGGGCAAAAACTTTTCCTGGCCCAAGGAGATGCCCGAAAGGGAGCGGACGAAGCAGGAGAGCGAAAACCCCCTGAAACCGCACGTTTACCTGCTGCCCACGGAGGCTAGGGATTGGCAGGAGCAGATTTTCTGGAAAACTGCGATCAAGGGACACTTAAGCAACGAGAGTGGCTGGCGTATCTATGTCTACTTTTACAAGGGACGTTCCGCGGTGGAGCTTTACCGTCGCGTCGGCGAGTCGTTGAACGATTTCGAAGTGTCTGGGATTCTCGCACGTCTGCGCGGGTCCGACACCTGGCGGAAGGTGGAGCGCAAGCAAAACGGCGACACTGTGATGGGCTACGATTTCGAACTCGGAGAGGAGACCGCTCCGGTGCTGAGGGCGCGGCGCCAAGGCGACTGGCTGGCGGTTTTTAATGCCCGCTTCGACGCATTCCTCTTTGATCGAAAGACCCGCTGGGATGAGAACGAGGCGGTGCGCAAGGAGGCTGAGCGCAAGACCCAAGCTGAGAAAGCGCCGGAGAGCGTAGAGGGAATCTGAATACAGGCAGCCGGGCGGGTCACGCGTCGGTGGCTGACGAGGCGTTATCCGGCACCGTAGACTCCGCTTAGGGGCCGCCCATGCCCGGGAAGGTTTGCCAGAGGGCGAGCGGGATATCTTCGGGTCTAACGGTCGGAGAATGGCCGGCGGCGACGAGTGACGCGATCCATGCCGCGCCTCCATCGGGAAGCTGGCTGCGCAGAAGGGTGCCGATCTGTTTGCGGCGTTGTTGAAAGCAGTGGCGGATGATGAGCTTCACCTTGCGCGGGAAGATTACCGGCACCGGTTTTCGCACGATGTGAAACAGGTAAGAGTCAACGTCGGGGCGCGGATGAAAACAATGTCCGGAGACCTTGTGGCCGGGAGCAATATCGAAGGCGCTTTGCAGGAAAATGGAGATGGAGCCGAAGAGCTTAGAGCCGGGTTTGGCCATGTAGCGCTGGGCGGCCTCGTATTGGAGCATCAATACAAGGTGGTTGGGCAGAGGGCCGGCCAGAACAGCGTCCATCCACGGGGTGGAGATAGCGTAGGGGAGGTTGGCGACGATTTTGAAGGGTTGCTCGGGATTGGGGATGTCGGCGATGGGATGGTCCATCGCATCGGCCTCCAGCAGGTGAAGGCGGCCGGGATGGAGCGGGCCGACCTCCTCTACAAGGTAGCGGGCGAGCATGGCGTCACGCTCGACGGCCCAGACCTCGGCGCCGGCTTCGAGCAGGGTGCGGGTGAGGGTGCCGAGACCGGGGCCGACCTCGACGACGCGATCGCCGGGCGCGACGCGGGCGAGTTCGAGGGATTTGCGCACGATGTTGCCATCAATGAGAAAGTTTTGCCCGAACGCCTTCTTCGGGTGGATGCCCATCTTCGCGAGGATGTCGCGCGTATCGGAAATGGTGAGTGGCATGGAGGTTTCGCTAAATGACAAATGACGAATGACCAATTCCCAATGTCGTGGAGCCGGCCGATGAAGGTAGGGGCCCGGTTGAGGTATCAGTGAACCCGATCAAAAGTGCCGCCGCTGGAGGCGGGCTCGTCGCAATACATGCAACGGGCAAAGGCGCGGGAAACGACGCGGTTGCATTTGACGCAGTTGAGCGGCGCGGTGGTCTGGCGCACGCGGCCGTCGAGTTTGCCGTCCTTGAGGTCGGTAAGGGTCACCCAGTCGCGCAGCTCTTCCTCGGTGTAGCCGTGGCGGTCTTTGAGCAACTCCCAGAGCGCATGGTTGATCAGGGCGAGCCGGTTGAAACGGTTCTCCAGCTCGGCGACGCGCGCCTCCACGCCGCTGACCTTGTTGCCGGCGCGCTCGGCGGACAGCTCGGCGTGGTGAATTTTTTTGGCTTGAACAAGGTCGAATAGATCCATGGCGGGAGTGTGGGTGCGAAGGTCAGGCGCGGCGGAAATCGGCGACGAGCGCGGCGGGATCGGGGGCCTTCATGAGAGCCTCGCCGCAGAGGATGGCGTGGGCACCGCAGGCGCGGGCCCGGGCTGCGTCCGCGCTGGTGAAAATGCCGCTCTCGCTGATGGCGGTGATGTGTTTGGGGAGGCGCGGGATGAGGCGTTCGCTGAGACCAAGGTCACACTGAAAAATTGCGAGGTCGCGATTGTTTACACCGATGATCTTTGCACCGAGTGCGAGGGCGCGATCGAGTTCTGACTCGTTGTGAATCTCAAAAAGGGAGTCGAGGCCGGCGGCGTTGGCGCAGGAAAACAGCATGCCTAGCTCCGCGTCGTCGAGGGCGCGCACGATGAGCAGGATGGCGCTGGCACTAGCCTCGCGGGCCTCGTGGATTTGGACCGGGTGCACCATGAAATCCTTGCGGATGCAGGGCCGGGCGGGCGGGGTGTCGGCGAAGGCGGTGGTGACGGCGTAGAGGTCGTCGAGCGTGCCGCCGAAAAACTTTTCGTCGGTGAGCACCGAAAGGGCGTCGGCCCCGGCGGCCTGGTAGCGGAGGGCCTGGGCGGGGGCGGAGATGCCGGCCGCGATGGCACCGGCGGAGGGAGAGCGGCGCTTGATCTCGGCGATGACAGCGAGGGTGCCGTCCTCCCGGCGGAGAGCGCGGGCGAAGGAAACCAAGCGGGGCAGACGGCTGTCGAGTGCGGCGAGGTCTTCGAGCGAGACGGGGCGGGCGCGCTCGGCGACCTCCTTGCGTTTCCAGGCCATGATTTCGGTGAGCTTGTCAGACATATTAAGAGCAACAACAAACACACCACACCCGCGAAAACCAGAACGGAGTGGGCCGGGGCCGCGCGAGGTGAGGCGGATTTGAGCGTGTGTTTGGCGAGAATCTTGGGTTTCTCCCTTGGGATGAGTGCGCTTCACGACCTTCGCCAGACCATCGCCCGCCTGCGGGCTCCGGGCGGTTGCCCATGGGACATTGAGCAAACCCACCAGTCTCTCACCCGCTGCCTGGTGGACGAGGTGAGCGAGCTGCTCGACACCATAGACCGCGACGACAAGCCCCACATGCGGGAGGAGTTGGGCGACGTATTGATCCAAGTGGTATTCCACGCTCAAATCGCCGAGGAAGAGGGTCACTTCGACCTCGAAGCGGTGGCGCGCGAGGTGAACGCCAAGCTCATCCGCCGGCATCCGCATGTGTTTGGTGACGACGTGAAACTCGGCACGGCCGCCGATGTGATCGTGAAATGGGAGCAGATCAAGGCGCAGGAGAAAAAGAACGGGCCCGCCCAGAGCGGAGTGTTCAAAGACCTGCCGCCGCGCCTACCCGCCCTCATGTATGCCGAGGCGATCTGGAAGCAGATCGAGAAGAAGAACCTGCCCGACGGCGGCGCTGCGGACACGGCGCAGATCGCAGCGCTCGGGCAGCGGCTCGACGATGCGACATTGGGCCGGTTTTTGTTTGAACTTAGCGCCGCCGCGCGCGTCAAGGGGCTCGACCCCGAGGGGGCGCTCCGCCGCCACGCCGACGGCGTGATGCGTGCGGTCGAGGCAACGGTTGCCGGGGC
>CAMDHP010000016.1 GCA_945898185.1 Akkermansia muciniphila
CAACTGAGCTACGGGCACAGACTGCTAAACCCTGGTGAGGAACCGCATCGTGGCCCGAAGACCCTCTGCCGCTCCACACCCACAAGCTCTATCTGCGCACCTTTGCCGAGGGCAAGACTCGCTTTGGGCCCGACCCCTTTGGATCGACCTTAGGCTTGAGCCTCGAAACGGCAGTTCAAACCCACCGCGGATAACGCGGATCGAGCGGATAAAACCGGATATATATGAAACCCCGCTTCAAAACGAGTCACCCAGCCGGCGAACCGCTGATATTCCGTAACTTTTTACATCCGCGTTCAACCGCGTAATCCGCGGTTTCTAGCGCCGGTTTTAGGATCAATAATTCTCGGCCTGACCCCTTGAGGTTGATCTCGTGCGCCAGCGCCGAATGAGTGAACGCGGTGTCCGCGCTCCGTGTTCGCCGTGAAAAATCTAAGCTCCCCACCTCGAACGGACCGCGCCAAGTATCAGAGAAAATAATCCACAAACCACGGCCCGACCCCTTCGGATCGACCCCTTCAGCGCACAGATTTTGGAACAGCAGACGGTGAGATTGGCGCACTATCCTGCAGACGCATGACGGTAGGAGGCTTTGCGGGATCAGCCGAAGGCATGACAACAAGCTGTATACGAGTTCCGGCACGCCCTTCGCCGTTGGTGCTCAAAAATACGTCCGAAGAGCCCTCCTTTAGCACTCGTGCTAGAGCGAGAGGGAAATTTGGCACGCCCTTATCGCCGGTTTGCGCGAACCTCGCGTAAGCCACAGGAAGGGAAAGCCCCGTCGGTAAGTTTTCAACTTTTTCACCTACGCGCATGAACAAAGGCTGCGGCGTAAAATTGACCACCCTTATCGTATGCACTGGAAAGGATTCGAAATCATCCGGCAATGCGATGCCCCGAATTTGAGGTCCGAATCCCACTGGACCAGGCGCAGTCGCCAGAAGCAGAAGGATACGACGCGAGTTGGTCCCCTTGGGCCAAGAGACCTGACCCGCCGGGTAGTATTGGATCGGAGAAGTCGAGGTCGCACCCAGTTTAGTCGCAGGAGAGAGAGCCGAACCAACGTCTTTGCCGGGTGCAACCTTAGGCCGGGAAACCAATACAATGGGTCCCCCCGGAGACAACTTTACTATCACCGATATCGAACGCCGATTCACGGCAGGAACTATCTTCGCCGGCTCAGGAGTTTGGCTGATAAAAAGATCAGCGCCTTGAGCTGCAGTTCCATCCATCCAAACCGCGGTGACCAACACTCCGTCTTCGTTTGGCTTGCCCTTCGGCTGCTGCTCCGCTGCACCCGCTTTGGACCCAAAACTGAGCGCGATGGAAAAAAGTAGAATGGCCGACGTGAGACGCATTTTAAAAACTTTGATTAGATATCCGACGGGGAAAGCCAGCGGAAGGAGATCACCTTAAACTTTCGGCCAAAGGGATTTGAGGCGGTAGTCGGAGCCATGACTTCAGCAGTAGAAGCCTGCAAATCCGCGACCAGATCGGGAACTCGTTGCACGACCGCCTCACAATAAGCACGTCCCTCGGGGTCGCCTGTTGCGGGGTTCACAACATCACCGTAGCTGCGAACCACGAAAGTATCCGACCGAACTGCCATGAAGGGAGCGATCGCCGCGATTACATCCGCCTGTGTGAGTGCACAGCCAACGCCGCGATACATTGAATTTCCGATGACATCGTTGAGCTTCTTCAGCGGATCCACTTCCGACAGAGTAGCGGCGATTGATCGCTCGATTATACCATCCGTGATAAACTCGGAGAGGCTCTTGAACGGCGGTTTATTCTGCGCAGGCGTGGCGCGCGCCTGAATTTCGGAAACAATATTAGCCGCCAAAGCAGAGACCTCGTTCGTGGTTAGCTGGCGACCAACAGACCGTAGAATGCTCAGACTCGGATTAGAGTTGATTTCAGTTGTTGTGGGAAGAGCTGAGACAGGAGTAGTAACATCTAAATCGTTTAGTTGCTGGGCCCCATGTGGAACCCGAAAGAACGCATGATTGAGACTGCGTATGGCGGACGCCTCACTATCCCACACACTCAACTTTGAACCCAAAACTGCCTTCCATGCTTCTACTGAGGTTGAGTTCACATTGAACGCCCCAGAAATCATAAGATACCGAGCCGCCTCGTCACGTTTTTGAAGTTTACTCGTGCTAATGGAATTAGCGGCCAAACCATCAATTGGCACGCATGGCTTAAGGAAGGCATTTGCCAAGGATTGAGCGCGTGCGACGCCATTATTATAGTCAGCCAGCCAATCATAGGAACCTTGTGGCACAGTGGACGCAAACGATGTGTCGAAGGTTTTGTTAATCAGTCCACCACCCCATTTGTTTCCCAGTTCATACGGCTTGGTCCCGATAGCATGGCGCAGTTGGGCAATATTCGTAACTTCTTGGCGTGGTAGATCAAAAAGAACACGAATGTTATTGTCTTGAAAGGTGCCTCCGCTCGGTCCTCCCGTGTTGTTACTTACCTGACTCAAAGACCAACTAGTCGAAGTAGATTCGAAAAAACCATCTGCCTGATCAATCTTTCGCAAATCACGAACATCGACACTGTTAGTGCCATCATCAATCGAATATAGGGAAAGGTTGTTTTTAACCTCGAAGCCCCATCCCCAATGCCAAGTCCCTGTGGGAGGGACGGCGAGAAGTGTGGAGTCTACTGCGAACTGAAGGTTGGCGGTCGTGAAGTTTTGCCAATTATTACCGGCACCATCATCTAAAGTGATCGTGGTGGGCTTCATCGCCGCAATATTGGTAACACCAGAAATACTAGCCAAAGAAGATCCGCCAGTGCTGCTCTTTGTGCCATCCGCCGAGGTCCCGCTGCTTCCCACGAGTGTTGTGCCGCCTGAAAATTGTAAAACTTGTCCAGGCTCCCAGATAACTGCAGCGGTCGCCGTATCCAAACTGGCAGAATAAGTGCCTCCTACATCAACAGGAACAGCCGCCGTAACTCCATCAGTGACGCTGATAATCGTTGGGCTTGGTATAACCATAGTCACGCGCATCGTGCCGTTGAGAGGACCACGGATTTTCGCGGCATACGGATTCCACAACTCAACAACGAAGCGATAACTCCAGTTGTAATTACCGCCGATCCCCGAAGGCTGATCCATCTTAAATAGTATGCCGAGCTCCGTGATTACTGGAGATATAGAGTAACATGGCCAATTGTTAGGGTTTACAGGGCGCGTAACGTCGTAAGTAGCGAGAAACTTTGCCGCTGTTACAGCGGGACGAGCTTCCATATAATCTTTAAAACCAACTCCGGCGTTGGCTGTTTCAGTAAGATCCAGGCGCAATGCACCATTCTTGCCGGCAACGTAGTTGTTTTTATCGGTATCCGCCAAAACGCCGTAAGACATGACAGTGAAATCATGAAACCGCTTCTGTATGTCTATCATTTGCGGAGTATTCGCGGCAGGATTTGAGCTTAAAACAGCCACCTGCCAAAGATTCTTCAACATTCCAAGGCCGCCTTGGGTAAGGCTGTAATCAGGATCGAAAGCATTCGGAAATCCCTGCTCCACGTAAGGGCGAATCAAGCTAAACTGCTGCAGACGCTCGCGTGCGACAAGTTGTGAGTAATCAGTTCCCGCTGCACTATTATATTGCGGCACATTGTAGCGGGCAGTCTGTCCCAATGATGCCTTGATGCCCTCGTCGCCCACCCAGTAGGCATAACGACCGATCACGCTGCCGCTGGCGGTTGCAATCTCTTCCAGCGGTAAACGCACGCGCAGCGCATCCGCACTACCAACGGTGCCCACGCTGTTGTTACCAATCAAATAAATCTCGTTGTTTGCCAAACTGCCTGATGGATCCAATCCTGAATTGGCGCTATTCATAGCGGGGTCGCTCACCAGCCAAACATCGGGCGTGGATGTAGTATTGTTCTCTTTCCAAACTCCCGTTATTGCCTTTTGAAACGCGCCACCCGCCGCGTCGCGGTCGCTGCGCGCGGTAACCGAAGAATCCAGTCCGGCGTATTTTTGCAGTTGGGATACTGCAAGATCTAAACCAACCAAAGCATGTTGACGGGCCACAGCCTGATTCTGAACATTACCACTGATGCTGGTCTCCACCCGCACCATACTGACAAGACCGAGAACGAGAATGAGCAAAAACGCCAGTAGCACCACCGTGATTATAAGGGCGATGCCTCGGCGCGACTTTAGTGAACGGAAGGCTGTAGTAGATGAGGACACGATACTAAATGGTTAAAACCGGAAAATGGTTTAGCGAGCAGGCAGTTCGACACGCCGAGTGAAAACTTGGCTATTCTCAAAAGCCAGCTTCCACCAATATTCTTCCTTGGTGTAGCCCACAGGAGGAGTGGATTTACCCTCTTCAAAGCCAGCCAGTAATTTTGCACCGGCCTCTGTAATGGCTCTTACTGAAAGCTCCGCGTAGCGCGGATTACCAGTCACACCGGTGCGATTTGCCCATCCAACCAAACCGTCAAAACCTATTCCAGTCTTTAGTAGATCCCCAGGCGCACGACTCGTGACGGCAAATCCCTCATGATCGTTATCTCGCGGAAAAATCAGCAAGCCCGTGGAATCATAAAAACGAACACCGAAATCTATAATGTTGTTGGCGAGAAGCGCACCACGGTCCGGTCGACGCAAAGAACCAGGCTCAACCTGTTCCGCTCCGGACGCTGTGGGATCGTTCGCGTTAAGGTCCGGATTATTGTAATAGTCGGGCGGAGGGGACCCAACAATCTCAGCAGTATCGCTGTCCGCCAAATCATAGCCAATTGCCATTACGGACCGCGCATCCTTCGTAGAATTGTCAGATGCGGAGCGTGCCACGCTACGATAAAGGCGATAACGGAATTCCTCGCTGTTGCCCATAACCGAACAACGGCTGATTTGATAGGCAACTGCAACGGGAGCGATGGTATTGGCTCTAGTGTCTCCAGCTACCAAACCGGCATTGTCCTGAATAGTAAAAAAACGCAGCCACATGCCGGCTTGTCCGAAGCGGCAATCGGTTATGTTCAAGATCGAGGTAGCGTTGACATCGCGCAAAAATAGCGAAGTCGACGGCTTCTCAATGTCTTGGCTTATAGAAGATCCAGTGGTAAGAACGATGTTTCCAGGCTTCGGGTTTGAAGGGTTCCATTTAGCCTCAGGGAAATTGGCTGAGCCTCGCCCTGACTGATTAGGCTGAATCGTAGCTATGAGTGTTACCGCGCGCGAGGTGCCCGAGAATCCGTTCAGCAAAACTGAATTCTGCAAATCCAGCGCCAGTGTATCGAGAGCACGCTGAGCTTGAGACCTAGTATCCAGCTGCCCAGTGGTGCGGTCAAATATAGAGCTCGTGTCTATGACGATTTTAAGCGCCAAGGACACCATCACTAAGGTGACGGCTGAGGCCACGAGGAGTTCCACTATGGTGAAGCCGGATAGATTGCGCCGTTTAAGCATGGGCAGAAATCAGATGCGTATAGAATCAGCGATTGACCACGACGGCAGTGCGAAAGCTTTCGCGTATTCTGCTGTCGGTCACTGTTGAATTCTCATCTTTGTAGGTTGTAGTTGTGTCAGCTTTGGAGGGGCCCGTGGGCAGACGATAAGGCCAGTAAACCTCAACGATAACGGGGAATGCCGTTTCCGCATTGGCGGTTGCTGGCTTCGGGGGTTTTGAAGCCGCGCTGACTTCGACGAGAAAATAGCGATCGCGGTAAGCTATGCCAGGCGGGGTGCCGGGCGTGCTATCGGTTTGCAGTTTATTTTCCGCTGCCAAAGGAGTTGCGACCGGATTTCCAGTAACAGGCGGATTGCTAGCGTCTTCGCCAGTGGGCAAAACCCGAGCGCCGTCGCGTGTTCCCACCAGATAAATAGGATTCGTGCCACTCAATCCGGAAGCTACCTTGGCGTAACCATATCGCTGTAACTCCGCTCGGATAGTGTCAGTTAAGCGGCTAGCAATTTCCGTCTCAACCGTGCGGTTGGTGGCTTGGACATTGGATGCCAGTAGGCCTACAATGACAAGAATCGCAGTGGCAAAGATGCCCAACGCGACCACTATCTCGACCAAGGAAAATCCATGCGGCTTAGCGGCTGTCATAGTCAGTGGCGTTGTAATCAAATCCGGCTTTTTCATTAATGGGCACGACCACGCCGTAGCGGCTGAACCAAACTCCGCGGGCTTGCTCATGGTCGCGGAAGGTAACACCGGAGCCAGGCTTAGGTTCGCCAGTGGTCACAGCCAAAACAGTGCGTTGATTGGCGATAGTTGTCTGTGCATTGAACCGGCCGAGCGAGTCAAACTTGACGATTTGAAAAGCCTCAAGTGTGCGAAGGGACGCGCCACCCGATGGCGCGTAAATAGTCGCGGACGATGTAGAGGAGGAAGTCGCAAAGCTTTTAATCTTACTCCAGTCGGAAGCTAGCGTGCTAGAGTCGTATTTGGCGGGGAACACAGCCCCTAGGTCAGGAGGTATCACATAAACCCCGTTGGGTAAAATGATGGAATCGCCGACAACCGTCCAGTCGGTGCCGTTTTTCGTTACTGGGATAATTTCGCGAAGGTATTTTTCGACGTCGTCCTTGTCCGCGTTTAGCAGAAGACAGACGGTAGTCTGCTGCACGGCTGCTTTAGCGCGGGCGGAGTTTAGCGCCGCAAGCAGTAAACCTTGGGAGGACTGCATCTTGGCTCTACCGTCAAAGCTGCGAATAGTAACCCCCAGCCCAGCAGCAAGAACGGCCATAATGCCGATCACAACTAACAGCTCAATCAAGGTAAACGCTGCGCGTTGACCACGGACAAAAAAGTATCTGATATGAGCCATAACAGGCTACCTCCAGCTGAGGATGGCTTCGTCAGCCGAAACCTTGCTAGCGGAACCGGCCTGCTTGCCTGTGCCAGCAGTGTAAATGATGAGAGAACCACGATACTTGCATTCACTTGCAGGGGGTGAAATCCGGCGCTGAGGATCCAGGGCGTCTTTGACGTCGGCCTTGCTCAATACGCGAAAAGGATCTTTGCTGGAGCGAACATCGCTGAAAGCATCGTTGCCGCCCACATCTTTTTCGTCTTCGCTGACGAAGCCGTCATTGTTGCTATCAAAAACCACTGCGATCTCCACGTTGCCGAAAGCGTCGCGAACGGCGTCGTTGCTGATATCTCCTTCGGCAGTGCTGGATATCTCGTCCTGAGCGAAGGCGTAAAGCGGAAGACGCTTCCGATTTTGTGTGCGAATGGTGCCACTCGTCATGTTTTTCTCGGTGGTGATGAAATCGCCGTTGGATCCGAGGCCTTTGCCCGTAAATAATTCGAAGATGAGCTTATCGTCCGTGGCCAATGTGGTGCTGTTGTAGGTGAATTCTCCATTAATTTTGTTATCACGGAGATTGGGCCAGTAGCCATACTCCTGTTTGAACTGGGTAAACGCGGCGCTCCACTGGGAGAACTGAGCGCGTGTCTTGGTCTTTTTAGCCTTCTCGCGCACGCTGCCGGTCACGGGAATGATGATACCAGCCAAGATACCGATAATCGCAATAACCGTGAGCAATTCGATCAGCGTAAACCCAAGGCGGCGCGTAGTTTTCTGAAGCATAAGGGAGTGTTTGTTGAAAATAGCTTAAAATTGAGCGAAGCCGATTAACGTCCGTAGATTACGTTGTCAGCGTTGCGTCCAGAAGCGTTCTGCAAGGCAATGAAGTCGTCGTCGATGATTCCGCTGCGCGGCAAAAAGCTCCAAATTGGAGCCGCTGAATCAGCCTCAATGTATCCGTCAGGACCGGCACTCATCAAAACAAACGACGGATTCTTCCAGTCAGAAGTGGATGACTTCTCCTTGTAGAGATATATGTAACGGTTGCCCCATGGATCAAGCAGGGCGTTGGCAAAGTTTTCATCGTTTGCGGAAGTGCTAGAAACAAACTTTGGCAGAATTTCCCAATTGGAAGGCAAGGCGGGCTTATCTGCGCGCTCCAAGGAAAAATGCGTCGAGTCGAACACCGCCTTGCGATACTTCTCCGTGCCGTTGGTTGTCTTAAACACGATGCCTTTGGGATCCAATCGTCCAAGCAAAGCCCTCAAAAACTGGTAAGAACGATCATCGGGATCTGGCGTGGTAGGGATTTGAACCGCCTTTGGGTTTTTATCGTTACTGCTAATGTAGGGATAGTCGCCATGGTTTTGCTTATATATCTCTAGCGATTGGGCGATAACGGCAATTTCAAATCGGGCTCTGTCGACCTTAGATTTACGGCTGATCGCACTAGCGGCACCAAACGTAATCGCGGCAAGGACACCGATGATGGCGATGACGGTCAGCAGCTCGATCAGGGTGAACGCGCGACGGGCGTCGCGACCTCGGGAAATGAGGGGGAAACTCATGGGAGAGAGGGCGGCACAGTCGCTCGTAAAAAGGGGGGACGCAAATGAAAACGCTAGGCCTCGGGGTTTCTCGCGCCTTATTTACCCGAATGGTGAGCGAATCCCTTCATTTGATGAGCTCCGCACCGGGAATGCCGGCATCGAAGGTCGCCAAGGTTAGCCCAGCTTCAGTCGCCACTTGCACCAAGTAGGCGTCCGTGGTCTTGGCGGCGGTGTTCGCCCAAGCTGGCAGTTGCGGTGAAGGGGCGTGGCCAACAAACCCAAGCCCGGCCTTGGTCGCCTGCAAGGCTCGCGCCGCCTGGGCCGAGTCATATTTGAAGGCCTGGATGGAAACGCGGAGAAACCCCAACTCCACCAACGCACAGGTCGAGAGCTGCGCCGTCCCCAATCCGGCGGCCCAGCGGTGAAAGGCCGCGTGGTCGGCGCTATTCGAATGGTGCAACGCTACGAGCGCGTTCACATCGAGAAGAAAATTCATGGGAAATCCGCCAAGGCTGCGTCAATCTCGGCCTGCGTCACCATCGGGCCTGGCGCCGCGTTATAGGGCAACCCGGATACAGGATGCCGCTTGATCACGAGTTTGCGTTTTTCAGGCGCGGTCTCCGGCAAGGCCTTCGTGCGAAGGTAGGCGGAGAGTGTGGTCCGCTCCGCTCGCGCCCGGGCTCGGATATCCCGTGCCTCGGAGGGCGTGACTTTAAAGGTGAGCGTCGGCATGAGTATTACCGTAAGACCGCGAACCTTGGGGTCAAGGCGCTCAGTTGCGCAGGACGGCGCGCCCCTTGGAGTGCGGCGGCTCGACGCCGCTTTGGATGGCGTGATTCGGCGCGCCGCCCCCTGCCCCGTCGTGCGCCGAGGCGCACTCGCGAAAGCGGAGCCGAGGCTCCGCACTCCAGAGCGAGCCGACGGAACGAAAGCGCATCCGCGCTTCCGCTACATTTCGATTCCATGGGCGGGACGCCCGTGCCACTTTAGGCCGCTGGCGGGCGGACGCGGATGAGGAGGTCTTTGCTCTCAACCGTATCGCCAACCGCAACGTTGAGCTCGGCCACGATCCCGTCGCAGGGCGCGTAAACCGTCGTCTGCATCTTCATCGCTTCCATCATCAGGAGTTTGTCGCCTTTCACCACTTTCGCACCGACGGATACCGACAAGACCGCGATCAGGCCGGGGATCGGCGCCGCAACTTGGGTCGCGTCGGCGAGCTCGGCCTTGGGGCGGCTCTTGGTCTTGGGCGTGACGCTGCGGTCCATGATCACGGTGTCGCGCGCCATGCCGTTGAGCTCGTAGCTGAGCGTGCGACGGCCTTCTTTGTCGGTCGCGCCGATGGTCACGAGGCGGATGATGAGCACCTTCCCGCGTTCGATCTCGACCGAGATTTCCTCGCCGGCTTGCAGGCCGTAGAAAAACGCAGCCGTGGGCAGCACACTCACGTCGCCAAATTCGCGCTGGTGTTTCTGGAAATCGGCGAACACCTGCGGATACATCAGGTGCGAGTAGAATTCGTCGTCGGTCGGCGCACGGTGCAGTTTCGCGGCGAGCGCGTTGCGCATCGCGTCGATCGTCTCGGCCGGCACGGCGACGCTGGCGGACGCGGCGGCGGCGGACTTGGCGGACTTGCCCTTGGGCGCAGGTTTGAGCGAGGCGAGATAGCGCGCCTTCGCTTCTTGGAAACGTTTCTCGCCGAGCACGGCGCGGGAAACTCCCGCAGGCCAGCCGCCTTCGGGCCAGCCGAGGCCGCCGGTGAGCATATCAATCACGCTTTCGGGGAAGGGCATCTCGCCGGGGGGCAAGTTTACCACGTCGGCGGGCTTGATGCCGCGCGAGAAGAGGAAGAGCGCCATGTCGCCGACGACTTTCGAGGACGGCGTGACTTTAACGATGTCGCCGAAGAGCTGGTTCACCTCGGCGTAGGTGCGCGCGATCTCGGGCCAGCGGTGCGACACGCCCATGGAGGCGGCCTGCTCCTTGAGGTTGGTGTATTGGCCGCCCGGCATCTCGTGCAGGTAAACCTCGGCCGAACCGCTGCGGGGCGCGGTGTCGAAGGGTGCGTAGAGCGGGCGCACGTTTTCCCAGTAATCGGAGAACTCGTTGAGCGCGTCGAGGTCGAGGCGGGTATCGCGCGGGGTCTGGCGCAGGGCGGCGACGATGGAATTTAAGTTGGGCTGCGAGGTGCTGCCGCTCATCGCGGCGAGGGCGAGGTCCACCACGTCCACGCCGGCGTCGGCGGCGCGGAGCACGGAGGCGGCGTTGATGCCGCTGGTATCGTGGGTGTGGAAATGAATGGGCAGGCCGACCTCCTCCTTGAGCGTCTTGACCAGCTTGAGGGCGGCGGCGGGACGGCAGAGGCCCGCCATATCCTTGATCGCGATCATGTGCGCGCCCATCTTTTCGAGCTCCTTCGCCATCTTGACGTAGTAGGAAAGCGAATACTTGGCGCGGTTCGGGTCGAGGATGTCGCCGGTGTAGCAAAGCGCGGCCTCGCAAACGGCGTGGGTGCCCTGCACCGCATCCATGGCGACGCGGAGGTTCGGGAGGTAGTTAAGCGAGTCGAAGATACGGAAAATATCCATGCCCTGCGAGGCGGCATGGCGCACAAAGCCGGCGACGACGGCGTCGGGGTAGTTGGTATAGCCGACGGCGTTTGCACCGCGGAAGAGCATCTGGAAACAGATGTTCGGCACGCGCTCGCGGAGCTGGCGCAGGCGGTCCCACGGGTCCTCGCTGAGGAAACGCATGGCGGTGTCGAAAGTGGCGCCGCCCCACATCTCGAGCGAGAAAAGGTCGGGCACGCGGCGAGCGAGCGAACTGGCGCAGGCCAGCATGTCGTGCGAGCGCACGCGGGTGGCCATGAGCGACTGGTGGGCGTCGCGGAAGGTGGTGTCGGTGACGAGCAGGCGCTTTTGCGCGACCGTCCAGGCGGCGAATTTTTTGGCACCGAGCTCAAGCAAGAGCTGGCGGGTGCCGGGCGTGGGCGGAAGGCGAAGGTCGCAGGCGGGGGCGACCGGCGAGACGAGGGCTTTGGCAGGACGGTAGCCCTTGGCGTGGGGGTTGCCGTTGACGGTGACGTTGCCGAGGAAGGTGAGGAGCTTGGTGGCGCGGTCGTGTCGGAGCTTGAAGCGGAAGAGGTCCGGCGTGGTATCAATGAGCGTGGTGGTGGCCTCGCCGGCCTGGAAAATCGGGTGGGCAACGACGTTCTCGAGGAACGGGATGTTGGTCTTCACCCCACGAATGCGGAATTCGCTCAACACGCGGCGCATACGCTGGAGGGCCACCTCGTAGGACTGGCCGCTGGCGATGACCTTCACCAGCATGGAGTCGTAGAAAGGCGTGATGACGGAGCCCGCAAAGCCGGCCGCGCCGTCGAGGCGCACCCCGAAGCCGCCGGGAGAGCGGTAGGCCTGGATGCGGCCGTAGTCGGGCACGAACTTGTTGGCGGGGTCCTCGGTTGTGATGCGGCACTGGAGGGCAAAGCCGTTGCGCGGAACATCGGCTTGGGCGGGCATGCCGACCTCGGGCGAGTGGAGGGCGTGCCCCTGGGCGATGAGCAGCTGGGCGCGCACGAGATCGAGGCCGGTGATGACCTCGGTGACCGTATGCTCAACCTGGATACGCGGGTTCATCTCGATGAAGAACCACTCGTGGCGGTCGAGGTCGTAGAGGAATTCGACGGTGCCGGCGTTGTCGTAACGGATCTCGCGGGCGATGCGCACGGCGGCGTCGCAGAGCTCGGCGACGATCTTGGGCGGCAGGCCGAAGCTGGGGGCGACCTCGATGACCTTCTGGTGGCGGCGCTGCACGGAGCAGTCGCGCTCGTGGAGGTGGATGACGTTACCGTGGCGGTCGCCGAGGATCTGGACCTCGATGTGTTTGGCGCGCGGAATGTATTTTTCGAGGAAGACGGCGGGGTTGCCAAAAGCGCGGTCGGCCTCGCCCTGGGCCTCGTCGAGCAGGTCGGCGAGGTCGGCGGCTTTGTGAACGACGCGCATACCGCGACCGCCGCCTCCGAAGGCCGCTTTGATAATGAGCGGGAAGCCGATGGACTTGGCGATCTTCATGGCCTCGGTGCGATCCGAGACGGGGTCCTCGGTGCCGGGGAGGACGGGGACCTTGATCTTTTGGGCGAGGGCGCGGGCGGCGGTTTTGTCGCCCATCATGTCGAGCAGCTCGGGGCGCGGGCCGACGAAGATGATGCCGGACTGTTCGCAGGCACGGGCGAAGGCGGGGTTTTCGGAGAGGAAGCCGTAGCCGGGGTGGATGGCGTCAATGCCGTTATCCTTGGCAACGCCGATGATACTCTCGATATCGAGGTAGGCGGCGACGGGGCCCTTGCCGCGGCCGACCTGGTAGGCCTCGTCGGCCTTGTAGCGGTGAATGGAAAAACGGTCCTCTTGGGCGAAGATGGCGACGGTGCGCAGACCCAGCTCAGTGCCGGCGCGAAAGATGCGCACGGCGATCTCGGAGCGGTTGGCGGCCATCAGGCGGGCGATGGGGCGGATTGCGGGGGCGACGGCGGATGCTTTGGCGGCGGGCATACGGGATGTTGGGGGCGGTGAAGGGATTGAGGACGGAGAATGAAGAGATTTGCGTAAACTCCGGGACGGGGGCGAATTTTTTCCGACGCGAAGGACAATATTTACGCGTGATGGCAGACGCTCGGTGAGCGGCGGACTCAACGGGCGGTGGCGCACGGCCTTTGCGTTCGGAACCACGCGCGCGCGCACAGTCCTATGCGAGGCAATGGAGCCCAGCCTCCACCGAAAAGGAGGTTACAGCCCCTTTTTCTGCAGGGCGGCGTCGAGCTCGCGCATGAACACCTGGGCATCCTCGGGCGAAGGGCGGTAGCCGGGCTGGCTGATCGAGGTGAAGCCGGGGCGGCCGGTTTGATCCACCATCCATTTGCCTGTCACGCCGTCGCTGAAGGTCACGCTGCCGCTGCAAATCGCGCCCGGGAGGAGAGTCACGCCATCAACATCCACCGTGACGGAACCGGGACCGGGGGGAAGCGCATCATCCTCGAGCAAATCATCATCGCCAGCGGCGGGCTCGGCAGCATCGCCCGAAGCGGGGACCTTGGCTGCGGAGGGCGCGGCCTTGGCCTTGGTGACATCGGAGGTGTCGGCCTTTGGCGCAGGATCCTTGAGGGTGAGATTGAGGTCATCTACTAGGAAGCGGACATCCATATAAGTCAGCGAAATCTGGAACTGCTCGCGGAGCTTTTTCTGGACGGCGGAGAGATTATCGCCGGCGGCGATCCAAGTGGCGACGGTGGCGGATTGTTCGGGAGTGAGGCTCATGAGTGGGAAGTGTGGAGTAACAAGAGGAGGAAGTTGAAGGCGGCGGTCCAGCAAGGCAAGCAGGGGTCTCGGCCGGAGAGCGCAAGGCGGGCGCTCACAATGTGAAAACGAAACGATTCGGGATTGGACGGCGGTGCGGGCTTCGGTTGATTGAGATTCTGCCCTTTGCGAAATGCGGCGACCCACGGCCTAGCCATGAAACAAACCTTACAACTCAAAAACGACCGCCGTGAAGTCGCGGGGCTTGCCGCGTGGCTGGATCGGTTTGCCCGCGCCAACGCTCTTTCGGACCAGGTGCGCGGGAATCTCCAAGTCGCGCTGGAGGAGGTGGCGTTGAACGTGATTACCCACGGTTACGGCGAGGGCGGGGAGCAGCGGAGTTTTTCGGTCACGCTCGAAATCGAAGGAGACTTTGTCTCAGTGATCGTGACCGACTCCGCGGAGGCCTTCGATCCCACCAGACACGCCGAATTGGATATCACACTGCCGCTGGAACAACGCCCCATCGGCGGAATCGGGGTTCACTTGGTAAAAAACCTGATGGAAACAGTAGGCTACAAGCGCAGCGACGGACAAAATGTGCTGACCCTGCGCTGCCGGTGGAAAGACGCGGAGTGCGCGCCCCGGAACGAAACCACCGTTCCAAAAACGTAACATGCCGCAGGGGCGAAGCGAGTGCGTTGCTCCCTAAATTGTATCGCTAACCTGAGCGAATCACTGGCAACAAACTACGAAACCTATGCAAATCACGAAATCGGAAAATGGCTCATGGATGGTGCTGACCTTGGTCGGCAAACTCGACAACACCGGCGCAGCGGAATTGGAGGCGGCACTCTCGCCCTTGTTGACCGGCGGCTCGGTGGCGCTCGATTTCACCGAGGTCGAATATGTGACGAGCTCCGGCTTTCGCACTTTGATGGTGGGCTTGAAGCAGCAGTCAGCCAACAAGGGCCAATTCGTGTTGGCGGGTATGAGCGCGCCGGTGCGTCGCTTCTTCGATATTGCGGGCTTGGGGCGCGTTTTCAAAATCGAGGCTGACGTCCAGACCTTGACCAAGGCCGGAGCCTAAGCCCGGCTCGCGCGGAGGGCGATGAGCGTCAGATCGTCGGCCTGAGGCGCGCCGCGCACGAAGCGCTCTACATCCTCGACAATGCGTGCGACGCAGGCGCGGACATCGCACGAATGTGCGCCCGATAACAAAGCCTCGAGACGCTCCTCGCCATACAAAGCGGAATCAGGGTCGAGCGCCTCAGTAATGCCATCGGTGTAGATTACCAGAATCTCATCGTGGCGAAGGGTGCGATGCTGCGTGGAGTAGCTTACCCCTTCGAATACTCCGGCGGGCGGACCGCGTTCCTCGTCCAGCAAAACAAGCGCACGATCGGGACCGAGGATGATCGGCGCGGGGTGCCCGCAGTTTGTCCAGGATAGCTCGCCGGTGGCGGTATCGAGCACCCCGGCGAGCAAGGTCACGAACTGCATGGTGTCGTTGCGCTGACAGAGCAGATCGTTCACGCGAGCCAGCAAGGCGCCGACAGGTTGAATGCCGGGTGCGAGGGCACGAAGGCACATGGCGGTGACAGCCATAAAGAGCGCGGCGGGGACGCCTTTTCCGGAAACATCACCCACGACAAAAAAGAAGCGGTTCGCATCGAGAAAAAAGCCGTCGTAGAGATCGCCTCCGGCCTCGCGGGCGGGGCGGGAAAAGGCGGCGAAGTCCACCCGTGCGGAGTCGGCGGGGCCGAGGGGCGCGGGAAGAAAACTCGATTGAATCCGGCCGGCGATGCGCAGCTCGCTTTCGATTTGTTCGCGCGCGGAGGTAGCCTTCTGCAGGTCGGCGAGGTAGAATTGAAGACGTTGTTGAAGAAACTGCACGGCTCCCGCGATCGCACCGACTTCGTCATTCCGCAGCGCGGCGTCGGCTATGCGCGGATCGGCGGCGCCGGGAGTGGAAAACTCGTTCTCCGCAAGATCGCGGATGGCGTGGGCTAGGCGGGCGAGAGGGTCCTTGATGTGCTGGTTGCTGTAGGCCAGACGCTCGGCGAGCAGGCCCACAACGTGACGGTGCATCGCGGAGGCGAGTGCGGGAGCCTCGCGCTCGAGCTCCGCCAACCGGGCGGCGGTGAGCTTCCAGAGGCGGCAGTGTGAAGCGGCCTCAGCAGAAGCGGCGCGAGGCTCCTGGCGATAGAGCGCCATCTCACCGACGCACTGACCGGGACCGAGGTCGCGGAGCTTTACGCGCCCATCGCCCGACAACTCGAGCCAGATGGAAAGTTCGCCCGTCTCGATGAAGTAGATGCCGTCGGCGGCGTCGCCCTGACGGAAAAGTATCTCGCCGGCCTTCAGCGTCACCGCTTCCAAATGCTCCAGCCACCTTTCGCGCTCAACCCGCTGCGGGGCGAAGGGCGAGAGCGATTGCGAAGTTGTGAGGGAGGTGTCCACGCTGGGGAGGATTTTGGCGGCGCGGATTTGAGGATGACCAGCGAAAACGCCCCAGAAAACTCAGCTGCCGGCGCGCGCGGTGTCGAGCTCGCCGACGGGGCACGTGGCCGCCTCGAATGCAGACCCCGCGAAACCCGAGGTGCACCACTGGAGCAGTTTAAGTAAAACCGTAGCTGTAATCAGTGTAATTCTGAGGTAGGGCGGAACCGCTGGGCCCGCGGCGAATAACCTCAAGGAATCGCATTCAAACCCGGCGGGCCCGGCGGTCCCGCCCCACCTAAAAAACGAATACAGTTTTACTTAAAATGCTCTAGGTGTATCGAGGTGGTTGAGTCATTCGCCAGATGCCCGCGAGATTACGGCGGATCGCGGCGAGCAATCGAGGTTTTCAGATTTAGGGCCTCCGCACAGGTGGTGGCCTATGACACCCACGGGATTCGGGTCCATCAACGCGAGCTCGCGCCAGCCAGACGCGGCTTCCGCCTTCGCTTCACTCGGCGGCGTCACTCGGGGCTGCCGGCCTAAGAGTGCGACGCCAGAACTCAGCGGCTGAGCGCGGTGCGCAGGAACTCGATCTGGCCCTTCATGTGAGGATCTTGAGCGATCATGTTGTCCACGGATTTGCAGGCGTGGATGACAGTGCCGTGATCGCGGCCGCCGAAGGCGTCACCGATATCCTGGAGGGAGTGTTTGGCGATGAGCGTGCGGGTAAGATACATCGCGATCTGGCGGGGGATTGCGATGTTGTTGGGGCGACGCTTGCTGGTCATGTCGCTATGGCGGATCTGGAAATGGTCGGCGACGCGTTTCTGGATGACCTCGAGAGTGAGCTGGTTTTGCGCCTGCTCCATGAGCACGTCCCTCAGGAGCATCTCGACGGCGGGGAGATCGAGGGGCTTGCCGGTGAGCTGGGTATGGGAAGCGACCTTGAGCAGCGCACCTTCGAGGCGGCGGATATTGCGCGAGATGTGTTGCGCGATGAAGGCGGCGATGGGCGCGGGGAGGTCGCACTTCATGGCGGCAGCCTTGGTGCGAAGGATGGCGAGTCGGGTCTCGAAATCGGGCGGCTGGATGTCGGCGGGCAGTCCCCACTCGAAGCGGGAGACGAGACGGGCCTCGAGTTTTTCGATCTCGGAAGCGCGGCGGTCACTGGAAATGACGATCTGTTTGCCGGTGCCGTGGAGATCGTTGAAAGTGTGGAAAAACTCCTCCTGGCTGCGCTCTTTACCGGCGAGGAACTGGATATCGTCGATGAGGAGGACGTCCACGTGGCGGTAGCGCTGGCGGAACTTGATCAAGCCATTTTCCTGAATCGCCTGGATGAAGTCGTTGGTGAATTTCTCAGCGGAAAGGTAAGCGACGCGGGTGTCGGGCCGGCGCTCAAGGACGACGTGCCCGATGGCATGCATGAGGTGGGTCTTGCCGAGGCCGGTCTCGCCGTAGAGGAAGAGCGGATTGTAGGACTGGCCGGGCGCGTCGGCGACGGCGCGGGCGGCAGCGGCGGCCATCTGGTTGTTATCGCCGACCACGAAGTTCTCGAAGGTATTGCGCGGGTTGAGGGAAGAGTTCTGGATAGGACGATCCTCGACGCGGACGACGCGACGGGGCGCGACGGAACGGGGCTTGGCCGACGGGAACGGCGTGCCGCTGGAGGCATCAGTCGTGATCTTGCGGAGTTTAACCGACATCTCACGACCTGAGGTGAGGCGGAGGCGCTGTTGGATGAGGTCAATGTAGTTATCATTGATCCAAATCGCGGCAAAATCGTTGGGCACGCCCAAGGTCATCTGCTCGGGGGTGGCCTCCACGCATACGATGGGATCAAACCACAGCTTGAAAACATCCTCGGGAAAAAGGCTACGAAGATCTGCTTTGGCGGAGTCCCAAAGAGTAGGTGCGGCGGACGTTACGGACATGTTACGGGCGAAGATGGGGTGAAAGTTTATTCACACCGAACGGAGGGGAAGCACTTTCGACACGAACTGGACGCCTGAATGAGTCGCTGACAACGAAGAGAGAAATTGGAAAGCCGCATGGGGGTGACCGGCATTAAAACAAAAAACTTCACAAGAATTTGCCTTGTAGATATTTATTAAACGCTCTCAGAGTTGTGAGGAATCATCAGGGAACAGAGACGTGAGAAAGAACGAACCCGCAGAAGCGGAGATGAGTGGCGAGGGACTAGTAACGACGCGGCGGGAAAGCCTGACAAGCGGAAGTTTCCAACAAGTTATTCACCGTAGTTTGGCGTATAACTATTTGTTATTTTTTCGTTGCCAAAACCCGCGCGGGAAAGAGCGGGGATTTTCCCTCTGAAACGTGCGTAACCAAATCGTCACTACGGCGCCGAAAGCGCCTGATTTTAGTTCGCCGCGGGGCGGGTCGGCGCGGCGCGAACCGGAGTGGGCACGACTTCCAAGGCACCGGGCGCAACGACTGAAGGGGTGGCCGGAACAGGCACGAGTGCGTCCAGGCGGGTCTGGATGCTACGAAGGCGGCCGGTGAGCTGGGCCTCTTTTTCGCGGCGCTGAGTGCTGTTGAGTAGACTGAATTCGGAAGCGTCGCGCACGATGTTGGCGGGCAAAAGAAGCAGGCGGGTCACGACACCCTGATCCTTCACCGAGCTAAGGTAGAGAGCAGTGAGCTCGTGCGAGAGAGCGAGGGATTCCTGGGCGAGCCCCTGGGTGAGTTGCACCTGGGTGCCGAGGCGCTCGTTGCGAGAGAGCTCTGAAGTTAGCACACCGGTGACCTGAGCGGAGATTTGGTCGCCATAGCGGGCGAGCGATTCGCGGGTGAGATTTTGGTCGCCGGCAATCTGGGCGAGAATCGGCTGGATGCGCTCGTTGAGGCGGCCGGAGACCTTGTCAATCTGGGCATTTTGCATCTGCTCAGCTTCCTCGGGAGTTTTGGGGAGTGGATTGTAGGGATTCATTTTTTGGGCCACGGCTTCGGCGAATTGATTAACCTTCTCGGCGTTGGCCTTGGCGATTTGCTCCTCGGTCTGAAACACCTCGGCAGAGCGCTGGGTGATGGCGTCCTTCAGAAGCTGGTTAACGGCCTCAATCTGCT
The DNA here is from genome assembly GCA_945898185.1 of Akkermansia muciniphila. Classification (GTDB taxonomy): domain Bacteria; phylum Verrucomicrobiota; class Verrucomicrobiia; order Opitutales; family Opitutaceae; genus IMCC26134_A. The sequence goes on from CAMDHP010000016.1 coordinate 19,181, forward strand.
TGCGCGTCTCGGCGGCGGATTGCTCAAGAGCGACGGCGTTGGCCTCGCGCAGCGCGTCCATGGCGCGCTGCTGGGCGGGGAGCACTTGGGTGTTCACATAATAGGCGTAGCCGGCGAGGAGACCGCCCATTAAAAGGACGGTGACGAAAATAGCGGATGCTTGATCTTTGAGTTTCGACATGAACGCTTGATAGCACGCTCCGAGGCGAAAACGGAGCCAAACTTTACGTAATGGTTTTAAAAATGCCAAAAATAGCCTTTGGAGGACAGGGGAAATGCGGCACCTTCAGAGCAAAAGACCGCCCTTACCATGAGCCTAAACCGTCTCGAACAGCTAATCTACGACTACCTCCATTCTAACCTCGACGAGCTCCGGCACTGGCAGGATGCGGTGCGGTCCGCCGCCCGCCAGCGCCCCGACGCGCACGCCGCCGCAACCATCCTCGAGCACGACCTCTGGTTCTACTTTATGGAGCGCGCGGCAGTGGTGGAGCCCTTTCGCAGTGCCGTCCGCCATCAAGGATCAGCGCGCACCAGCATGAAAAATCTGGCCGAACTCCTCCTCAGGCTCTGGGTTCCCCCGCCACCGAAGCCGACCGCAACCGACCGCGCGCAACACTGATTCACCGAGACCTTGGCACGCACTGTGCAACGGTTAGGTGAATATGCAGTATTTTCCGAAAAATCCTACAATCTGACATCGACAAGCCTTTGATGCGCTCGCACGGATACCCACAAGTTATTCACACATGGCAATCTTGAGCGGGACTCTAATCCCCAAATCACGGTCCAAAGTCTCTGCGAAGGCGAAAACCTTCGTTTTAGACACCAACGTCCTCCTCCACGACCCCGAGTCGATCTTCAAGTTCGAGGACAACAACCTGGCGATACCAGTCGAAGTTCTGGAGGAACTCGATGCCATCAAAACGGAGCAGTCCACCGAGCGAGGCCGCAATGCCCGCCGGGTGCACCGCATCCTTTCGGAGCTTCTCCCGGACTCCCGCTCGATGCACGAGGGCGTCAAACTCCCCCGCGGAGGCACGCTTTCTGTTATCATCAACCCCTACATCACCGACCCGACCAAGCGCGACCTGCCCTCGATGCAGGCCTTCCGCGCCATCCTGCCGGACCTCGGGAAAAAGGACAACCGGATCATCGCCGCCGCACTTTACGTGCGCGACACCAGCCAGCCCCCGACCATCCTCGTCACCAAGGACGTTAACGTCGCCCTCAAGGCCCGCGCCGTCGGCCTCGAATCTCAGGACTACCTCAACGACAAGGTGGACAAAGTGGACGACGAGGGCGACTACCGCGAGGTCGCCGTCACGATCTACGAGCTCCAGCGTTTCTGCTCCGAGGGGGAATTCACCCTTGAGGACGAGGCCGCAAAAGATCTTACGCTTAACGAATACGTCCTGCTCCGCTCCTCGGAAGGCAAGACCATGCCCGCCCGCTACTATGGCGAGGGCGCGGTGCGCCGCCTCAAAATCCCCGACTTCATCAAGGCCCCCGGCGGCATTCCCGTGCGTGGTCGCAACCTTGAGCAACAGTTCTTCATGGACGCGCTGCTCGACGACACCATCACCCTCGTCACCTGCTTCGGCAAGGCCGGCACCGGCAAGACGCTTCTCTCCATCGGATGCGCCTTGCACCAGACCCACGACGACCACTCGCGCTACGACGGCGTCTCGATTTCCCGTCCCGTCATGGCGCTGGGTAAAGACATCGGTTTCCTGCCCGGCACGCTTGAAGAAAAAATGAAGCCTTGGCTGCAGCCTTACTTCGACGCTCTCGAGGTGCTCATCCCTTCGAAGCCGCAGAAAGACCCGCAATTTGCCGCGAAAAAAGTCGGCAAAAAAAAGCATCACCGCCACACCGAATCCGCCCTCGCCGCATCCCTCAACCAATCCGTTTCCGCCCAGCCCCACCACCAAAACGGCGGCAACACCGGCGGCCCCGCCGCGCTCAAGCCCTACGAGCGCTTGATCAAGAGCGGTCTGGTCGAAGTCGAGGCCCTCGCCTTCATTCGCGGCCGCTCCATCGCGCGGCGCTTCTTCATCCTAGACGAGGCCCAACAGCTCACGCCCCACGAGGTGAAAACCGTCATCACCCGCATAAGCGAAGGCTCAAAAATCGTGCTCATCGGCGACCCCGCCCAGATTGATAATCCTTACGTGGACTCGCGCAGCAACGGCCTCGTTTACTGCCACGACCGCATGAAGGGCCAAAGCCTCGCCGCCCACGTCAAGCTCACCAAGGGCGAACGCTCCCGCCTCGCCGAACTCGCGGCCGACCTGCTTTAACCCGCCGACGACTCGCCGACTCTCAGCTCCGGTAGTCCGCGTTCTCGCTCACGTATTCGTGCGTAAGATCGCCACCATACACCGTCGCTTCCGCCGCGCCCGCGCCGAGTTCAACTTCGATCTCAACGCAGCGCTCATGCGGCGGATAATCTACCGTCGCGGCAAACGCTCCGTCCGCCGTGGGCGCGCTCTTGTAAAGCTCCGCAGCTTTGAAATGCGCGACCAGCGCCGCTTCCTTTTCGTAGTCTAATCTGAATACACCTTCGGAGAAAATCTCCAGCCCGCCGATCCGCGCACGCAGCCGCGAGAGGTCCAGCGCGGAACCGGTCGCGCCAACGTGTTTGCCGATGGCCTGCACGAGGCGGCCGACGTTCGGGTCGTTGCCCGCCACCGCACACTTGAAGAGCGGAGCGTTCACGATCGCCTTGCCCAGCGCGCACGCCGTCGCCGCATCCGGCGCGCCACTCACCCGCACGCGCAGCACGTGCCGCACGCCCTCGCCGTTGCGCACCACATCCTCGGCCAGATCAGCACACACCCCGCGCAACGCCGCCTCAAACGTCGCGAAATCCGCGCAAGGCACCCGGCCGCTGCTCACCAGCACAAGCGTGTCCGAGGTGCTGGTGTCGCTATCCACGCTGATGCGGTTAAAGGTCTCATCCCCCACCCTAGCGAGGATCTCGCGCAGTTGCTCGCGGGGCACCGCCAGATCAGTCAGCACATAGACGAGCATCGTCGCCAGATTTGGCTCGATCATGCCCGCACCCTTGGCGATGCCGACGATGCGTCCGCCGCCGAGCGCGGTCGAGCGCACCTTGGGAAACAGGTCCGTCGTCACTATGCCTTCCGCCGCCGGCATGATGCTGCCGCCTGCCAGCGCCTCGCGCGCCTTCGGCAGCGCCGCGACCATCTCCTCCACCGGCAGCCCCCAGCCGATCACGCCCGTCGAGCAGGGCAGCACCTCGTCGGCCTTCAGGCCGAGCCGCCCGCCGGCGGCGACGCATAGGGCCTCGCTCGCCTCGACGCCGTCGGGAGCGCAAACGTTGGAAATCTTGTTGTTGATGAGGATGGCGCCAAGTTTCGCCGCGCCCAGGCGGCGACGACCGACGATCACCGGCGCACCGGGAAAGGCGTTGCGGGTGAAAAGCGCGGCAAAATCCGCGGTCGGCTCGTCGAGCGCGATCAACGTGAGCGTCATGCGCGCGGGTTTGGGCGCCTCCTTGGGCATAAAGTCGAACCGGGCGGTGCCCACGCGAAAGCCCTGCGGGAGGGCGGCCAAGCTGGAGAGCCAGGCGCGATGCGCTTCACGGGATGAGAAAACTTTTTGGGTGCTCGACACGCGCCAAGCAGTGCGCCGAAGCCCCGCGGAGTGAAGCCGATTTTCACGCCCTGAGGCATGAAGTGAACCTTGGCCTAGAAATTGTTATGGCAATGCCCGCTCAGGGTGATTTACCCGACTCCCAAGTCCACCTGATGAACGTTTCCGATATCACCGCCAAAGCCAGGGTCCTTCTCGAGGCCTTGCCCTACATCCAAGATTTCCGCGGCTCCACTTTCGTCGTCAAATACGGCGGTAGTTTCATGGACGACCCCGACTCCGCGGTGCGGAACCGCGTCGCCTACGACATCGCGTTCCTCGCCGCCTGCGGCATCAACGTCGTCGTCGTGCACGGCGGCGGCAAGGCCATCACCAAGGCGATGGAGCAGAGCGGTCTCAAGTCGCACTTCGCCCCCAATGGCATGCGCGTGACCGACGAGGCTACCGTCGCCATCGTGAAAAAAACCCTCGACGAGGTCGTCAACAAAGACGTGTGCGACGCCATCGCTCTGGCCGGCGCCAAACCCAAGGGTATTGTCGGAGACAGCGTGCTCGTCTGCGAAAAACTCACTTTGGACGAGGACGGCAAGACGGTTGACCTCGGCTACGTCGGCGAAGTCACCGAGGTGAAAGTAAAGCTCATCAAAAAAGAAATCTCCGACGGATTCGTCCCCGTTATCTCCCCTGTAGCAGAAGGCTCGGATGGGCGGCCCTATAACGTGAACGCGGACCTCGTCGCCGGGCGCGTCGCCGCCGCCCTGCGCGCCCGCCGCCTCGTCTACATGAGCGACGTCCCGGGTCTGCTTTCCGCGCCGCCCGACCCCGCCTCGCTCATCTCCTCGCTAAAAATCTCCCAAGTGGACGGCTTGAGGCAGGCCGGCATTATTGACAAAGGCATGCGACCAAAAGTCCTCAGTGCGGTGCGCGCGCTCAATGAAGGTGTGCAACGCGTTCACTTTATTGATGGCAGCCTGCCGCATTCGCTCCTCTTGGAAATTTTTACCGACAAGGGCATCGGCACCGAGATTGTCCACGGTTGAGCACACTTTCGCGCACCCGTGGGGCCTGCGCTTTACGATGCATTCCGGCGGCAACGGAGCTTTCGCATTCGCAAAAACCCGCCGTCCTGCGTATTCTTCCGCTTTCGTTCCATGAGCACGCTTACTGAAATCACCCGTCCGAGCACCGCCGAATTGTATGATGCGTATGTGCTGAAGAACTACGGCCGTCCCGCGCTCACCCTAATGCGCGGCGAAGGCACGCGCGTGTGGGACGACACCGGCCGCCGCTTCCTCGACTTCAGTTCCGGCATCGCCGTCAACGCCCTCGGCCACGCCCACCCGCATTGGGTCGCCTCCGTTCAGGCTCAGGCCGCGCAGCTCGCGCATACGAGCAACCTCTTCCGCAACGCGCTCCAGGGCGAACTCGCCCGCCGCATCGTCGGCTACGCCGGCCCGGGCCGGGTGTTTTTCTGCAATAGCGGCGCCGAGGCAAACGAGGGTCTGCTCAAACTCGCCCGGCTGCACGGCATCCGCAAATCCGGTGCGGAGGGCAAATGCTACAAGGTCCTTTGCGCAAAGAACGCCTTCCACGGCCGCACTTTTGGCGGCATGAGCGCCACTCCCCAGGAGAAGATCCAAAAAGGCTTCCGCCCGCTCCTCGATGGCTTCGCCTTCGGAGAGTTGAACAATCTCGCCTCCTTTGAGGCACTGATCGACGCCGACACCGCTGCGATTTTCGTCGAAACCATTCAGGGTGAGGGCGGCGTGCATCCCGCCACTCCCGAGTTTCTGCTCGGCCTGCGCGCGCTCTGCAACCAGCACAACCTGCTTCTCATCCTCGACGAGGTGCAGTGCGGCATCGGCCGCAGCGGGCGTTTTTACGCCTTCGACCACGCTGGAGTGCGGCCCGATGCCATCGGCATGGCTAAGGGCCTCGGCGGCGGTTTCCCCATCGGCGCCATCTGGATCGGCGAAGGCACCTGCGATCTGTTCCAGCCCGGCACGCACGGCACGACCTTTGGCGGCACGCCCCTGGCATGCGCCGCCGCCCTCGCCACTCTCGACGTCATCGAGCGCGAAAGACTCTGCGAACACGTCAGCCGCGCCTCCGGCCCCTGGCACGATGCCTTGCGCGCCCTGGCGGCGGAGTTCCCCGCCCAGCTCACCGGTCTGCGTGGTCTCGGTTTCATGGTCGGTCTGCAATTCACCTCAGATGTCGTGCCCTACGTCGCCGCCTTGCGCGAAGCTGGCCTGCTCGCGCCGCTCGCGGGTGGCAACGTGATCCGCTTCTTGCCGCCGCTCAATACCAGCGAGGACGACCTCGACGAGTCCGTGCGCATCTTGCGCTCCGTGCTTGCCGCAAAAGCCTGAGCGAAACGGCCGCGAGGGCTGAGGTGGGTATTTACCCCATCTATCTGCGACGTTTCGGCAACGAGGTAAATTTACCCTCGTCGCGCGTCGTGACGGGGTTTATATTTCATCGCTTCACTCCATGAAGCACTTCCTGAAAGAGACGGACTTCACCCCGCCAGAGGTCTCCCAGATTTTTATCCACGCTCGCGACCTAAAATCACGTCGTGGACAACCCGGCGGAGCACGACCGCTCGCCCAGCAGACTTGGGCGATGATCTTCTCCAAGAGCAGCACCCGCACCCGTGTCTCCTTCGAGGTCGGCATCCATGAGCTCGGTGGCAATCCCCTTTTTCTTAACAAAAACGACATCCAGCTCGGCCGCGGTGAATCCGTCGAGGACTCCGCCAGGGTTCTCTCCCGTTTCGTCCACGGTCTCGTCGTGCGCACCTACGAGCAGGCCGAAGTCGAGCGACTTGCCGCCGCCGGCACCATCCCGGTCATCAACGCCCTGACGGATTTCCTGCATCCCTGCCAGATCTACACCGATGCCTTCACCATGGCCGAGCGCTGGACTGCGCCGGGCGGCGACTTGCTCGCCTCGTTGAAGGGTCGTAAAATCGCCTTCCTTGGCGACACCGCCTGCAACATGGCCAACTCCTGGATCCTTGGCGCAAATCTCTTCGGCATGAAAATCAGCCTCGCCGGCCCCGCCGCCTTCGCGCCCACGCCGGAGTTCCAGACCTTCCTCGCCGACGAGGGCTACGCCGGAAAATACGAGTTCACCACAGATCCGTATCAGGCGGTCAAGGACGCCGACGTGGTTTACACCGATGTTTGGGTTAGCATGGGCAAGGAGGAGGAGAAACAGGAGCGTCTCGCGATTATGTCGCCCTACGCAGTCACCGCCGGGCTCTTCGCCGCCGCCAAACCCGACGCCTACTTCATGCACTGCCTGCCCGCCCACCCCGGCGAGGAAGTCGAGCAGGCCGTGCTGGATCTGCCGCGCTCCATCATTTTCGACCAGGCCGAAAACCGGCTGCATGTGCAAAAGGCCATCATGGCCGCTCTCGCGCAGGCTTAAGCAAGAAAGGGAAATCCGCAGAAGATCGGCTCGTCGCTACGGCGGTCGCAGATTGTGCACCTCCGTTTTGCTTTGCCCGAGCTTGGCCACTTCCCCAACAACACACCTTCTTCACCATGAAAATCGTCCTCGCATACTCCGGCGGTCTCGACACCTCCGTCATCGTCAAATGGCTCAAAGAAACCTACGACGCCGAAATCGTCACCTTCGCGGCCGACGTCGGCCAGGAGGAGGAGCTCAAGGGCCTCGATAAGAAAGCCCGGGCCACCGGCGCCTCCAAGCACTACACCCTCGATCTCGTCGAGGAATTCGCCAAGGACTACATCTTCCCGATGGTCCGCGCCAACGCGATCTACGAGGGCCAATACTACCTCGGCACCTCCATCGCCCGCCCGCTCATCGCCAAGGCCCAGGTGGACATCGCCCTGAAGGAAAAAGCCGACACCGTCGCCCACGGCGCCACCGGCAAGGGCAACGACCAGTGCCGCTTCGAGCTCACCTACATGGCGCTCGCCCCCCACCTCGAGATCATCGCTCCTTGGAAAATGGAGAGCTACCGCGCCGAGTTCCCCGGCCGCGCCGAGATGATCGCCTACTGCTCCAAACACAAAATCCCCGTCGAGGCCTCGCTTAAGAAGCCTTATTCGATGGACCGCAATCTCCTCCATATTTCCTATGAAGCAGGCATCCTGGAAGACCCTTGGTTCGACCCGACCACCAAGGCCAACAAGGCCATGTTTAAACTCTCGGTCGCCCCCGAGGACGCCCCCGACAAGCCCGACTACGTCGAGATTGATTTCGTCAAAGGCAACGCCGTCGCGGTGAACGGCAAGGCCCTCACCCCCGGTGGCGTCATGAAGACCCTCAACAAACTCGGCGGCAAACACGGCATCGGCCGCGTGGACCTGGTCGAGAACCGCTTCGTCGGCATGAAGAGCCGCGGCGTCTATGAGACCCCCGGCGGCACCATCCTCATGCAGGCCCACCGCCAGATCGAGTCCCTCACCATGGACCGTGAGGTGCTGCACCTGCGCGACGGGTTTATCCCGAAATACGCCGAGCTGGTTTACAATGGCTTCTGGTTCGCCCCCGAGCGTGAGATGCTCCAGGCGATGGTGGACGAGAGCCAGCGCTTCGTCTCCGGCACCGTGCGCCTGAAGCTCTACAAGGGCAACATCATCACCTGCGGCCGAAAGTCGAAGTATTCACTCTACGACGACAAGATCGCGTCAATGGAAGGCGTGAAGAGCTGGTATAACCAAAGCGACGCCACCGGCTTCATCCGCCTAAACGGCCTCCGCCTGCGCGCCCGCAAGCTCGCCCAGGGCGGGCCCAAGCTCTGACCCGAACTTTGTTCGGCCGACCAAGCCGCGTCTCCTTCGAGGAGCGCGGCTTTTTTGTGTTCGCGTAGCGGGGCGCGCCAAGCGACCCGACAGCCTGCACCGCAATGCCCTTGGGCACAAAAAACCACCCTCAAAAAGGTGGCTGATTTTCCTGAAATGGTCGGGCTGGTGAGATTCGAACTCACGACCTCTTGCACCCCATGCAAGCGCGCTACCAGGCTACGCTACAGCCCGAACAACTAACAGGAGGGTCAGAAAGCCGTCCGCCCACACGGGAAGCAAGCGGTTTTTTCGCCGCCCATGATTTATCTCCCGCCACCAAAAGCGATCCCCGCGTGGGACGAACCCCGATGAAAGTTTGAGCATTGGAAAGCACCCGAAGGTCGGCACTGGACACCCGAAAAACAATGGCCTGGAGCCGGGCCTGACCTCATCTGGCACTCCGCGTGCCATGGGCGTCCCGCCCATGGGCTCCGCCGAGGGCTTGAACTCACGTTCAAGCCTTCGGCGATACGGAAAAGACAGGACGAGGCTCAGGAATCGTTCTGGTTGTTTTACCCACTCTCGGCTTGGGCTGGGCAGAGCTGATACCAAATCCCCGAGCTTTCGGACTTTATCGCGAAGAGGCCAAGGTCGAACATAATATCACAAAGTCCTCTAATTCATTTACCTATAAGTCTTATCTGCTTTTCGCGTCTTCGCGTTAAAAATCTGAATGGTTCGGCCATTTGGTATAAAAGACCGAGTTGGAGCACCGCGGTCTCAGAGGGTTGGCGAGGATAAAAACGGTCGAGAACGAGAATGAGAACGGATGGGATGGCGGGGGGGCGGAGGCTCAGAGCAGGCTGCCTTGCGCGGAGTCGGCCAGGGGCTTCAGGCCCACGGCGTGGTAGCCTTTGGCGGTCAACATGCGGCCCTGCGGGGTGCGTTGCAGGTAGCCCTCTTGAATGAGGAAGGGTTCGTGAACTTCTTCGAGGGTGTCGGCGTCTTCACCGCAGGCCATCGCCACGGTGCCAAGGCCGACCGGACCACCACGGTAGTGCTCGGCCATGAGGCGGAGCATGCGTTTATCCATCTCGTCGAGGCCGCGGGCGTCTATCTCCAACAACTCAAGGGCGGCGGCGGCTGCTTTTTGAGTGATGCGACCGTCGCCACGCTCTTGGGCGTAGTCGCGAGAGAAGTTAATGAGATTATTGGCAATGCGGGGCGTGCCACGCGCGCGGGTGGCGATCTCGCGGGCGCCGGCTTCGTCGATCACGACTTTGAGCAGGCCGCAGGAGCGTTTAATGATGCCAGTGAGGGTGTCGGCATCGTAGTAGTCGAGGCGCGTCTGGAGGGTGAAACGCGAGCGCAGCGGGGCGGTCAACATGCCGGCGCGGGTGGTCGCGCCGACCAGAGTGAAGCGAGGCAGCGAGAGGCGCACCGAGCGGGCGTTCGGCCCCTGATCAATCATGATGTCGAGACGGAAGTCCTCCATCGCGCTGTAGAGGTATTCCTCAACCGTCTTGGGGATGCGGTGGATCTCATCAATGAAGAGAATGTCGCCCTCCTCGAGGCTGGTAAGCAGGCCGGCGAGGTCGGAGGCCTTCTCGACCACGGGGCCGGAGGTAATGCGGACGTTGCGGCCCATCTCGGCGCCGAGGATGAGCGAGAGGGTGGTCTTGCCGAGGCCGGGCGGGCCGGAGAGCAGAATGTGGTTGAGCGCTTCGCCGCGGCGGCGGGCGGCGCCGACCATGACTTGCAGGCGCTCAACGCTTTTGGCTTGGCCGGCGAAATCCGAAAAGGAGAGCGGACGCAACGCGGCCTCGGCGGTGTTGACCGGCGCGGCAAGGGTGCTGGCGAGGAAGCCGAGCCCCTTGGCGTCGGCGGGAGGAGTGGCGGCGGGCGGCTTAGACATGGGAGACAGGAATTTAAGGCAAATTACACAGAGGGCCCGGAGCCAAACGCACAGAGGCGAGAGAGGCCAGGGCGTGGGCGTGGGTGTGGAGGCGGATGAGGTTGAGGTAAACTAAATGGGATGGGTTGGACTCCGTGGACTCAGTGTAACCTCTCGCGCCCTCTGTGTAACTCCGCATCCTTTACTTCCACTCCATCTCGGCGCCGAGGCTTTGGAGGTTTTCAACGAAGCGCGGGTGGGCGCGGCGGATGATCTCGGCGTTGCGCACCGTGGATTTGCCCGGGATGGAAGCGGCGACCATGGCGAGGGCGACGGCGGCGCGGATGATGTAGGGCGACTCGACTACGGCGGGGCGGAGCGGACGATCGCCGAAGACGATCAGGCGGTGCGGGTCGCTCACAACGGCGTGCGCGCCGAACTTGGCCAGCTCGGGAATCCAGGAGAAGCCGTTTTCGTAAACCTTGTTCCAGAAATGGATCGTGCCAGTTGCGCGGGTGCTGAGCGCGATCATGAGCGGGAGCAAATCCACCGAAAAATAAGGCCAGGGCGCGGCCTCGATTTTTTGCAGGAGATTACTGGTGTAGGGATTCTCGATGAGGAGTTTTTGGCCGCGGCGCACGACGACGGAATCACCCTCGTGCTCGATCACGACGCCGAGCTTGGCGAAGGCGCGGGTGATCAGATCAAAGTGATGCGGGAGTGCCCTGGTGACGCGCACTTCACCGCCGGTGATGGCGCCGAGGGCGAGGAAAGTGACGATCTCATGGTAGTCGCTGTTGATGGTGATATCCGCCCCGTGGAGCGCAGTAACGCCCTCGATGCGGAGCATGGAAGTGCCGATGCCCTCGATGCGCGCGCCCATGGCGGCCAAGGCGGCGCAGAGGTCCTGCACGTGCGGCTCGCTGGCGGCGTTGATGAGGGTGGACGTGCCGGAGGCCAGCGCGGCGGCCATGGCGAAGTTTTCCGTGACCGTGACGGACATGTAATCGCACCAGTGGCGCGCGGCGGTGAAGCCGGACGGCAGCGCGATGATGAGCGGATCGCCGTGAGCAACGGTGGCGCCGAGCGCGGCGAGGATTTCCAGATGCGGATCAATCTCGCGCACGCCCAGCGAGCAGCCCTTGGCATTGGCGAGAAGCGTGATGCGACGCAGGCGGCGCAGCAAGGACGGGAACAAGAGCACGGTGGACCGCATGTCGGCGGGCAGCTCGTCGTCGGCCAGCGTCGGGCGAAAGCCGGAGTGATCGATGTGCATCGTGGCGGCGGCACGATCCCACACGATCTGCGAGCCCTGCGACGAGAGGAAGTCGACCAGCTTATTAAGGTCGGTGATGTCGGGGACATTGCGCAGAATAACCGGCTCATCGGTAAGCAGGCTGGCGCAGAAAATGGGCAGAACGGAGTTCTTATTACCCGAGGGGACGATGGTGCCCGAGAGGGGCTTGCCACCTTGCACGATGAGGTCGGCCATGGTGAGGAGAGGGGCTGAGGGACTGAAAAAGAGGGAGAGGCGATACGAATGGGAAGCAGGGGAGCCGCGCGGACGAGTTAAAAAAAGAAGCGCCCGCCGGTGAGGGCGGGCGCTTCAAAACTGCGCGGGGGCGATGAGGCCTTGGCAAGGATTATCCGGCTGCGGGAGGGCGCGGAGCACCACCGGCAGGGCCCCCGGGACGAGGACCACGGCCTTGACCGCGATCACCACCCGGGCCGCCCTCGCGGCGACGCTGCCCCTGCTGGGGCTGGCCCTGGCCTTCGGGGCGGGGGCCGCGAGTATCAGGTCCGGCGCCGGGGCCGCCACTGCGACCGCGGCCGCCACGACGGCGGCGACGCGGGTCGCCCTGTCCTTGGCCCTGACCCTGGCCGGCGCGCTCGATGCGCTCGGGGGGTTTGGCGGCGGCGGCGGTAGCGCCGAAGATGCCCTTCAACCAGCCGACGAAGCCACCGGAAGCGGGCGCGTTGGATTTGGACGTGGGCTTCGCGGCGGGTTTCGCGGCGGACGGGGTGCGATCACCGTTGTAAGGATAGGCCGAGACGCGGGGCTTTGCAGGCTGCTCGCTGCTACGACCCTCACCACGACGACGATCATCGTGGCGGGGGCGATCACCGCGGGGCTGTTCGCTGCGGGCGGTGGGCTGGAAGGAGGGATCCAAAGGGGCGATTTCGCGCGTCGCGACGGGTTTGCGCTCGATTTTGAAAATCGTGCGATCCTCACCCGTAGCGGTCGTCCGCTGGGGGGCGGAGGCATCGGCGTTGGCGGAGCCGGCTGCTTCCCAACTGGTCGCAGGACGCGGCGCGGCAGGGGGCAGGATGTTTAACTCGGCCTTCGCTTCGGGGGCGGGGGCGACAAACGGTGCAACGCGAGCGGACGCGACGACGGGGACTGGCGCGCGCACAGATGCGGCGGGAGCCTCGGCCGAAGCGGCGAAAGCAACCGGCGCAAAAACCGGCGGGACAGAGTTTACGGAGGCGAACACGGGGGCCGGAGCGACGAAAGACTCGACTACCGGGGAAGGAGCAGCGGGCTCCGACGCGGGGGCGAGTTCGGCATCGAACGGGTTTTGGTATGTGGTGGGCGCAACGACGATCTGGATCGAGGTCGGTTGGTAACCGGAGACGGGCTCGGGGCCGGTCGCGGTCTGGACGGGGCGGGCGGGGCGTTTGCCACGGGCCAGCCCGGTGCCGCGACTCGAGCCGAAGCCATCAACGGCAACGGGAGCAGCGGGCACACTGGGTGTCACAACGTCGGCCTGGGGCGCGACATCGGACGGGTTTTGATCTGACATGTCTTTTTTCTGTTTGGGTTGAAGTGCGCTCACCTCAAGAGCGAGGGAGCGGCACGGGTTTTGACCGTTGCGGGGGAGCGCCG
>CAMDHP010000017.1 GCA_945898185.1 Akkermansia muciniphila
GGGTGCTTAAAACACTCCTGGAGGTAGGTGCGAGCGCCGGCGATGAAGCCGCGCGCCCAAGTGGTCTGGTTCGGGTCAAGCGGCGGCGGCGGCGGATAGCCCCCCTCCTTCACCTTCAGACACACCCACATGAAAGCCACGCCGTAGAAGATGCCGATAGTGGCGAGAATGAGGGTAAAGTGGTCGGGCACATGCCCCATGATCCAGTAGTTGAAAATCATGCCATCAATCAAACTGATGGCGCGGAAAAGCGCGTAGAACCGGCCGAGCAGGGCCTGCGGGACCACATCGTTGATCAGGCCGCCAAAAACCGACTGGCCCGCGATGGTGGCGAACTCAAACGCGGCCCAAAAGACCGTGAAACAGAGCACCGCCACCACGGTTTCGTTTTCGAGCGCGGACAGGAGCCCCGCGCCCCAGCCTGAGTCCCCAAGCCAGAGGTGTAGTTTGGATCCAAATACGCTATCCGCCTGGCCCAGACTGTGCAGCCATTTCGAGAGCACCGGGGTGAGGGCAAGGCCCACCATGCCCAGGGCCGCGATGGGCGTGGTGACCAGCAAAAACGGTATGCGCCGGCCCCATTTGCCGCGATGCCGGTCGGATTTAAGACTGATGATCGGGCCGAGGAGGAGCGAAACCGCGCCGGGAAAAGAGCTCATCAAAATCCCAAACACCCAGTTCGGAACCTGCAGGCTGCTCAGATACCAACTCGCCATGCCAACGATGGAGCGGTCGCGCATGGCCCACGCGAAGTCGCCCCAAAGCAACCAAAGGAATAGCACCGTAAGCCCGCCGGTCGTATAGGTCAGGGTTCCAACCTTCCAGGTTTTCGGCGTGCCCGGAGGCTGCGCGGGCTCTGGAGCGGAATCGGAAGAAGGGGGCGGCGGGAGTGGAGCAGACATGGGGCGATAAAACGACCAAACCTAGGTGAATCGAGGCGACGTGAATACAGACGACACGACCCAGCATCGTGCGGGAAACAGCCGGTGCGGCAAGCTTGGTTTATAAATATAAAGGCAATGGAATTTCTCTTGGCGCCAAACGTTTAGGCTCGGTCGAGCCACAGAAGCGGCTGGGTGATGGAGAGATTACGCTGCACTTCCTCGTCGGCCGGTTTCGACGGTAGACGCTTCCAGAGTTCGAGGTAACCCGGCTCGCCGTAGGCCAGACCAGCGAAAAGCAAGGCGGGCGAACGCGTCGGCCAACCATCCCACGCCTGCACATCCGGAGGGAGCGGCCAGCGGGATTTGTCCGCCAAAAACGGATACAGAAACGCCACCGCCCTGCGCAACCCACGACCGGAAGGTGACTCAAAATCCCAGAGTTCGTCGCCGGGCCGTGAGAGGACCTGCGACAGCGTGACAAAATTATCGAGCTGGAAGATCGAATAACCGAAGGGCTTGGTGCGACGCAGCTCAGCGGGGAAACTGCCGTCGGCCGCCAGCTGGCCGGGAAGCAATACGTCCATGAATTGGCGGCGGCATTCGGCAAGGATGCGCTCATCGCGAGCGAAGCGGGCGAAGACCGCGACTTGCAGCCAGTAGGCGACGGCGTGGTTGTTTTTCTCCGCCGCCTCCTCACGGCCGTTCGGGCTCGAAAGCATCCACTCCAGGTAGGCCGAGAACCAGCATCGCACCCCGGCTCCAAGACCGCCATCGAAAGCGGGCGAAGCGGAGAGCGCCTCGATCGCCACCGGAATTTCGATGAGATGAAGGGTGTCAATAATCCCAATACCGCGTCCCTCGCAGACCCCCGGGATGGCCTGGGCATAGCGCAGGTGCGGGTTCATGCACGTGGCGGAATCCAGGAAAAAGACCCGCAGCAAATCAGCCGCCTTGGTTGCGTAGCCATCTTTATGCGTGATCGCAAAGGCCGCGCCGAGGGCGGCCACGGCGTCGCGCAGGCGGCGGACGGCGAGGCGGTGATGGTTGAAGTTGGCGGGGTTGGTCTGCCCGTCACGCCGCACGTAGGGCAACCCATCGGGCGCGGCGGGATCGGGCCACCAGTAGTCGCCGTTGGAGTAGAAATCATTCGCTCCGCCAGCGCTCAGCGCGGCCCGAAATGCGGCGATGCTAAATGGCGGCAGCTCAAGCGCCACCGCCGCCGCGCGAAGGATGCGCGACCCGTCCTCGCGAGCCAAGTCGGACCAGGAGAGAAGCGGCGGAGACGCGAGCGGCATGGCCTGCGGTTTACCTCTTTGCGCGCTTCGTTTTGAGCCCAAAAGGATCGTGGTTGCTCAGCGGCCAGACGCCCTGCGGCTTCAATTTTCCGAGCAAGACGGCCTTGGCGGTTCTCATGCCCTCGGGAGTGAGGTTCAAGTTGAGCACGACGGTCTTCGCGGCGGGGATGAGGCCCGCGATTTCCTTGATGCAATACGGTGTGTTGGTGATGAGCACCACCGGATAGCCCTGATCAATCAGTGCTTTCACGTAACCATTGGGCTTCTCCTGCCGATCGTAGTAATTGGTGCAGAGGATCAGGTCGAATTTGTTCGCCGCGACGAACTTCATCACACCCTCCTCCTGCTTCGCGTCAAAGCCGAACTTGGTCTCGTAAGTCTGCAGAGCAGGCCAGTCCTGCTCCATTAACTGGGAGAAGAGCGCGGGGTGGTCATGGACGTCGTTGGGCGACTTGATCGAGTTCTGCTGGTTGATGAGCAGGACGCGCTTCTTCTTGTTGAGCGGCAGCGCGCGTAGTTCGTCTTTCACTACGAGGATGGCTTTCTGCGCGGTCTTCTTCGCGGTTTTGACCACGAAGGGACTCTTAAACGGCTTTGCAGCCAAGGCGGCGTTGACCATGCCCATCTTTTTGAACAACCCGTATTGCTCTTTCATACGCAGGATGCGGCGCACCTTGTCGTCGAGTTCGACCCGGGAAATTTTGCCCGACTCCACCCACTGCTTGATGGTGTAAAACATCTCACCGCGCCACTGGTTCTCGGCCTTCATTAGAATGACGTCCACGCCGGCATGGAGGGCGCGGGCGCAGGCCTCGCCGATGCCATACCGATCAATCAGGGCGCCCATCGTGATGCTATCCGAAGTAATCACGCCCTTGAAGCCGAGTTTCACCCGGAGGAGATCCGTGACGACCTTGCGGGAGACGGTCGAAATCTGATCCGGATCGAGGTGCGGGTAGATGCAATGCGCGATCATGATGGAATCGAGACCGGCGGCGATGAGCTGCTTGTAGGGATAGAGCTCAACCTTATCAAAACGCGCGGCGTCCACATCGAGCACGGGACAGGCGTGGTGCGCGTCGGTCGCAGAGTCACCGCGGCCCGGAAAGTGCTTGGCGGCGGCGATGATGCCCGCGTCCTGAAAGCCCTTCATCATCGCGATGGCGTAGTCGGCAACGACCTTGGGATCGTCGCTAAAGGCGCGGTAGCCGATCTCGGGGTTATTGGGGTTGATATTCACGTCCACCACCGGCGAGTGGATCATATCGAGACCGGACGCTTTCATCTGGAGACCGACCGCCTTGGCGACTTCGTAGGCGAGCTTCGGGCTGCCGCCGGCGACGAGACCCATGTTGGACGGGAACTGCACCACGCCGCCGCGGGCGAAGTCCTTACTGGTGTCGTTTTCCTGATCAATGACCATGTGCAACGGGATGGCCGGCTTGCGCGAGGCGGCGAGGGCACGCAGCTCGTTCAGCATGGCGGCGTATTGCTCCGGCGTGCAGTAAGGAGGCTGGCCGACGTCGGCGATTTTCTGCATCGAGGGCACGAAGTCCGCGCCGAGCTCCTGCTGCTTCGCTTTCTCATCAGTGAAATAGCGAAACATCCGCGTGAACGGCGAGAGCCGGATGCCGCCGCATTGGTAGCGGAAAATAGCTTCGCGGAGGTCGTTCGTGATGACCGTGCCGGACATGCCGACGACGATACACTGGCCGATTTTTTGCTCGAGCGACATCTTGCCGAGCGTGGCTTCAACGAGGGATTTTTTTTTCATGGAGAGGAAAAAGGGTGAACTGATAAAAAGGGTGCGCGCTCTACGCAGTGAGCCAGACCTCGTCGGGGCGGAGGACATTCATGAAATCGCCGACCAAACGCTGCTCGTAATCGCCGGCGTAGGTTAGTTGGAAAAAGCGATGGAGCGCTTCGTTAAAAAACAAGTCCCACGACTGCTTTTCGCGGCCCGGGATAATCGGGTAAAACATCACGCTGTTGGCCCGCGCCGCATCGAGGTCGCCAAGGGCGTCACCGATCATGAGGGTTCGCTCGCGGCGGGCTTCCCCCTGGAGGGCGAAGTTAAGCTGGGCGGCTTTGCTGCCCATTTCCTGGCCCGCCACCAAGGTGATGAACGGGAGCAGATGGGTGTCGCCCCAGTCCTGAAGCAGGGCTTCGTGAGAGGAAGAGGAGACGATCATAATATCGGCGTTTTGCGCGGCGCGCGCGAGTGCCTCGCGCACCAGCGGATAAGCGGGATTGCCCTCGTCGCGGGTGACCTGGGCGTAACGCTCGTCGCTGCGTTTACTCCACTCCACGACCTCGGCGAGAAAGGGGCTGCCGAGGGCGCTGTTGTAGTCGGCGAGCGAAGCGGCGGAGAGGGCGCGCCCGGAAAGCACGAAGGTTTTGAGCGTGGCGTAGTCGGGTAGCACTACACGCTCAGCCAGCACCTCATGGCGGCGGGCGAGCCGCTCCAAAGCCATGGCGAGAGCCTGGAAGCGGTTCACGCCGCGATGCACGGAGTAGAGGTTGATAAACTCGGCGATCTCGTAAAACGGCTTCTGCACCGCGTGCAGATTCCAGAGATCCACCGCGACAGGCAGGAAGACGGAACGCTGCTTGATCTCCATCGAGTCAAAGGCGGTGCCATCGGAGTCTATGCCGATGAAAAAAGGGTGCTTCGCTTGGAAGCGAGGCTTGGTGCTTGGGTGCATGGGGTGGACTTAACGGGCAAGTGCCGCGCGAGCACCCTGCCAACCGGCGCGCCATTGCGTCATCAGGCCGGCGACAAGCTCCGCGTTGACCGGGTCGGAGGCGACGTTGGTGTTTTCCTGCGGATCGGTGACCTGGTCGTAGAGCTCGGTGGCGTCCACTTTGGTTTTGTCATTCCTGTCTACCCAGACGGTAAAACGATAACGGTCGGTGCGCATGGAGTAGCCCATGAGCCCACCCTTTTGAGAACGCGGATACTGACTGAAGGCGGCGGCCTTCCAGGGACGATCCGGAGCGTCGAGCAAGGGCTTCATGCTTGTGCCTTCGAGGTGGGCGGGAAGAGGAAGGCCGGCGAGCTCGGATAATGTAGGATAAATATCCACCATCTCGACCAGCGCGGAGGTGTGTGCGCCGGCATTTTTCATGCCCGGGACGGAGAGAAGGAGCGGGGCGTTGGTGTCGTTCTCGGTCGTGCTGTGTTTGCACCAGGCGTCGTGCTCGCCGAGTTTCCAACCATGGTCGCCCCAAAGGACGATGATGGTGTTGTCGCGGAGTTTCAGGCGCTCAAGTTCAGCCAGCACGCGGCCGAGCTGGGCGTCCATGTAGCTGATCGAAGCGTAGTAGCCGTGTTTGAGCTGGCGGGCGAGAACATCGGGGATGGGACCGGCCGGAATGCCGTCGTAATTGCGCATTTCGGCGCCAGGCAGGACGGCGTAGTCGGGCGAGTCTTTGGCGCGAAACTTATTCGGCGCGAGGGCGATGGTCGCGGAGTCGTAGAGGTCCCAGTATTTCTTGGGCGCGACGAACGGCAGGTGGGGTTTGACGAGACCGACCGCGAGGAAGAAAGGCTCTTTCTTGGTGCTCAGCTCTTGCAGGGTGGCCACGGCGAGATCGGCGACTTTGCCATCCATGAGTGCGTTATCCGGGACATCGGCCGCCTCGAACGCCGGGCCACGGGAGTTTTGGCCGGTGGAGGGAGTGTTGTCAGGCTCACCGCTGTCCTTGGACTTCTTCTTATCCTTGGTGGCGGCGTATTGGCGCTCGTCGAGTTTCAGGTTTTCCGGGAGCGCGTATTTGGCGGCCTTGGGATTTTGCCAAGGGGTGGACCAGGTGGCGGCGTCGTTTAGTGAGCCGTGGTAAATCTTGCCCATGGCCTGCACGAAGTAGCCGTGTTGTTTAAAATGCTGGCCGAGGGTCACGACGTCGGGGAGTGCGACACGGAAAGAGGTGACGAGATCCCAAACCTTGGAGGTATCGGGACGCACGCCAGTCATGATGCTGGTGCGGGAGGGCGAGCAGACGGCCTGCTGCACATAGGCCCGGTCGAAGCGAAGACCGGAGCGGGCGAGGGCGTCTATGTTCGGGCTCTTGATGTAGTCCCTGCCGTAGCAACCGAGCTCGGGGCGAAGGTCATCCACCGCGATAAAGAGGACGTTGGGTTTGGGTGCGGGCGCGGAGGGCTCGGCGGCGAAAGAGGACGTGACGCCGGCGACGCAGAGCAGGGCGGCGAGATTGAGGAAGATGGGTTTGTGGTGCATGATAAATTAAAGGTCTTTCTTCTTTTTTTTGTTACCTTTGGCAGCGACGGGAAGAGCGGTGTCTTCGATCGAAAACCTGCCGGCCTCACGAAGGGCGATGACCCAGGCGGGGCCGACATCTTTGGCGGTCAGCGGCTTTAGGGCCGCGCGCTCGCGGGCTTCGGTCCAGCCGGACGGGAGCGCCTGGGAGCGCATACCACTCGCGGCGGGCGCGAAGTCGTTTTTGCCGCCGACGAGCACATTTCCAGCGTAGGAATTCGGCTTAAAAGTGAAGCGGGACAGCGGGCCGGTTTTGTCTGGGAAGGTTCCGATCACGGAATCACCGCCCTTGGGACGGACAAAGCGGTTGTCTTTGATGGTGCAGTTTTCTGGCAGCAAAACCAACTGCGCCTCGGGCCAGTGTTTTTTATACCCGCCGCCTATTTCCAAGTCGGCTCCAGCGATGTCCACGGTAACGTTGTCGCGGATCATGACGTCCTTATTTTGCGGATACGTGGCAATGCGCTCCTCCTCGCCCGACTTGCCCTTGATGCCGGGTTTGTAGGCGGGAGTGAGTGCGCTTGTGATGAATTCGCCGGTGGAAATCTGGATGCCGTATTCGGTGCCGGACACGTAGTTGCCCTGAACGAGATTGCGCTCGCCTGACATGCGCAGGCCCTGGGCACCTTCGACCCCTTGGCCCAGGACAATATTACCTTGAACGGTGTTGAAATTACCCCGGCGGATATTGAGGCAGCCGCGAGTGGCGATGACGGTGTTGTTAAGGAGCTTGTTGTAGTTGGACTTGAGAGAGACGATCTCGGTGCCCTCGCCGTCGGCGTGGTCGAAAAGGTTTTCCGCGATGGTAAAGTAGGCGCCGTCCTTGTCATTGGGGCCAAATTTGCCGGCACCCCACACCCGGATGATTTCACGGCCATTGGCGTCGGCGTGGGGGATGTTTTTGAAGTAGCAGCGGGTTATCTGGTGGCGGCGACTCTCCTCGATGGCATTGCCGATCAGGGGCTGCATATTATTTTTCCCCTTAAAATAGCAGCGGTCGAGGGTGTTGCTGTCGCCGTTGAAGAAGACCCAGTAGTAGGCGGTCGAGAAGGCGGGCGGATTGTAGTCCACGATCGCGGTGTTTTTAACCACGCCGTGATTCGAGTTAAATAAAATGACCGCTTGTTTGGTCACCGAACCGGCGTGAAAGAGAAGACCGTCCACCGTCACGAAGGGGGCATTGATTTCCAGGCTGGAGGAGCCGCCAAGGATCGTCTCGCCCGGAATCTCGGCGCGAAGAACGACAGGGCTGCCGGACCGGCCGCCTTTTTGAACGACGATATCGGCATCACGCCAGTCGCCCTTGGCGAGGATTACCGCATCACCGGGTTGGGCACGCTCGAGGGCGGCCTTTAGTTGAGCGTTGGTTTTGACCAGCGCTTCGCGGGCGCGGAGCGTCTCGCCGCCAAGTGCCGCCCAGATGGCGACGGTGAAGAGCGCGAGGTGGAAGAGAGTTTTCATGTCGTAGACAGCGCGCGCTTAGGAACGCGGACGATAGACGCGAAAGTTATCCAGACGCAGATGGCTGCGCACGGTGCGGAAACCGAACCATCCCGAAGTGAAGGGAGCCGGGTCGGTAAAGTTGAATATCACCTCGCCATCGCGGATAAACTGGATGCTGCCTTGGTCGGCGATGATCTGGATTTTCACATTGCGGTTGGCGAAGTTCATGAACTTGAGCGCGCTCAAATCGTGCTCTGGCAAAAGCGGTTTGGTGCCGTCTCCCGGGTAGCGGCGAAAGCGGGTGGTCTTGTTTTCGTTAGCACCGTAGCCGACGTAGTAGAGGCGGAGGGCGTCGTAGTTTTTGAATGAGCCCGCGCGGGCTTTGCTGTTCGCGAAAAGGTCGTCGGGATGGGCGGGGTCGATGGCCATCCAGAAGCAGTTGAGGTCGCTCACGCGGTCGTTGGGTCCGCCCTGCTGGATGAGGGTCGCTTCAAATTCGATGCGGATGGAGCCGGTGAGTTTTTCGCGAAACCAGACGGTGCAACCCTTGGCGTCATCCAAGTCAAGTTGCCCCTCGGTAATCGTGGTAGTTCCGCCGGGCGCCTGCTCAACGACCCAGGCGCTAAGATCGCGGTCGAAATCGTCATGGTGGAGCAACGCCGCTTCGGTGCAGCGCGCTGCAATCGGGGCACCGCACAGGAGCGCCAGAAACAAACAAGCGAAGGCTCCGCTGAAGGATTTCATGGTGGGGACGATCCTGCCTGGGAGGGTTTCTTTTCCTCGTCCGTCGCCTTGACCGGGGTGCCGTCCTTTTTGGCCTTCTTCTTTTTCTCGATGTTGCTGGCGTGACGGCCGGACGGGTCTCCGGTGTCAGGAATGCCGCCGGCTGGGTTCAACTCATCGAGCACGAGTTGGAGCCGTTGGCGGGCGGACACTGCGGCGGGTTCGGCGTTGTCGGCAGCAACGAGTTTTTCGCTGAAGGGGGCATCGCTCATGTCGAAGAGTTCACCCGCTTGATTAAGTTTCCAGCCGGCGTCGCGGACATACCAATTGCGGGCGAGTTGGTTAAAAACCCAAGCGCGCGGCTGGCCCGGCTGACCGCGCAAACGCGGGGCGAAGCTGCGGCCGTCAAGTGTGGTGCCTGCGGGCAAAGCGGCCCCGGCGAGTTCGGCAAAGGTCGGGAAGAAATCGCTTGAATCAATGAGATCGTCGCTGACCTGCCCGGCCGTGACGGTGCCGGGCCAGCTGACGATCAAAGGCACGCGGCTGCCGCCCTCGCGCATGGAGCCCTTGGCCCCATCGAGGGGGCGTCCGCCGATGGTGGCGCGAGCGGCCTGGCCGTTGGCGGTGCCGTTATCGCCCATGAAAATGACGAGCGTCTTCTCGCGAAGTTTCAGGCGATCAAGCTCGGCCATGAGGCGGCCGATGAGTTTGTCCATGTAGGCGACATTGTCGGCGTAGAGCGTCTCGCTGCCGGGCTTGCTGTCGGGGGTGGGTAAGATCTCGGTGTGGGTGTGCGAAAGCGAGTAGTGGACGTAGAACGGCGAGTCGCGGTGCTCGGTGACGAAGTTAATCAAGTGCCGGTGCATCAAGTCGGGCATGTATTCGCCGTTGAGCAGGTCCTTGGACTCGCCATTTACGACGTAGGATTTCCCTTTTTTTTGGGTGTTCCAGTAGATGCCGCTCCCTTGATATTGGAGATAATCGTCGAAGCCGAACGCGGCGGGGTTGAGCGGAAACTGGCTCCACTTACCAATCATCGAGCTGGTGTAGCCAGCGGTTTTGAGGGTCGAGGGAATCAGTTTTTGATCGGCGGGGTTAAAGCGGCCCACTGCATCCTGATTACTGCCGCCGGTGCGAAAGCCATAGCGACCGGTGAGTATCTGGGAGCGCGATGGACCGCAGAGTGCGACGGTGTAACCGTGCGTGAAACGAATGCCGCTGCTGGCGAGCGCATCAATCTGGGGCGTCTTGTAATTATCGGCGCCGTAGCAGCCGACCTCCCCCAGCCCGTAATCATCGGCAAGGATGAAGATGATATTAGGTGGAGTTGGCGCGGAAGGCGCGGCGGCCTGCCCAGTGGAGGACATGACGAGCGCGGCAGCGGCGGCGACCAGGGTTGGAAAGTGGAATTTCATGACATCTCGACCCGAGCTAGCCGGGGATCGCGGATCAAAGGGCGGCGCGGGTGCCCTGCCAGCCGGCGCGCCATTGGACCATGAGACGGGCTACCTCGGCGGCGTGCGCAGGGTCATTGGCGAGGTTGGTGTTTTCCTGCGGGTCGAGCTGGTGATCGTAAAGCTCGGTGGCGTCCACTTGGGTCTTGTCGGAGGTCTTTACCCAGACGGTGAAACGGTAGCGGTCGGTGCGCATGGAGTAGCCCATGAGGCCGCCATTCTCGCTGCGCGGATACTGGCTGTAGGCGGCGTTCTTCCAAGGGCGATCAGGATTATCCAACAAGGGTTTCGCGCTGGTGCCATCGAGGTAGGCGGGAGCGGGGATGCCGGCGAGGTCGGCAAGGGTGGGATAGATGTCCACGAATTCCACTAAGGCCTTGGTGCGGATGCCGGGAGTCTTCATTCCCGGAGCGGAGAGGATGAGCGGGGTGTTGGTGTCGTTCTCGGCAGTGGAGTGTTTGCACCAGGCGTTGTGCTCGCCGAGTTTCCAGCCGTGGTCGCCCCAGAGGATCACGATGGTGTTCTTCCGCAGGTCCAGGCGGTCGAGTTCGGCAAGGACTTTGCCGATCTGAGCGTCGGTGTAGCTAACGGCGGCGTAGTAGCCGTGGCGCAGGTTACGCACGAGCTCGGGAGAGAACGGCTCGCCCTTGGCGGGAATGCCCTTGTAAGCATAAATCTCACCGTTGGTTTTGCGGATGGCGTAGGACGGAGCATCCTTCGGGTAGAAGGGATTCTCGGGCAGCGTGATGGTGGCGGGGTCGTAGAGGTCCCAATATTTCTTGGGCGAAACGAAGGGCAGGTGCGGTTTGACGAAGCCGACCGCGAGGAAGAAAGGCTGATCCTTTTTCGCGAGATCACCAAGGGTGGTGACGGCGAGTTCGGCGGTCTTGCCATCGGTGTAAGTGTTGTCGGGGACATCCGCGGACTCGAAGGCGGCTCCTTTGGCTTTGGACTGCCCTTCGCTGTCTTCCCCTTCGGATGCCTTCTTAGACTTCTTCTTGATCGAGGCGGCGGGGGGAAAGCCATCCGGAGCGCCTGCAGCCTTGGGCTCGCCGGCGGAAGTGTTTTCCGCGAGGGCATAAGTGTCGGCCTTGGGAGTGCCCCAAGGAACGGACCAGGAGGCCTCGTCGTTAAGTTTACCGTGGTAGATCTTGCCCATGCCTTGGACGAAGTAGCCGGCGTTTTTGAAGGCCTGGCCGAGGGTGATGGTATCGGGCTGTGCGGTTCGGAAGCTGGTAACGAGGTCCCAGACCTTGGTGGTGTCGGGGCGCAATCCGGTCATCACGGAAGTGCGCGAGGGGGAGCAGACGGCCTGCTGAACGTAAGCGCGTTCGAAGACGATGCCGGAGCGGGCAAGGGCATCTATGTTGGGGGACTTGATGTAATCGCGGCCGTAGCAACCGAGCTCGGGGCGGAGGTCGTCCACTGCGATGAATAGGACGTTGGGCTTGGCGGACGGTGCCGCATAGGCGCAGGCGGTCGCGCAAAGGGCGACGAGGTTCAGGATAAAATTTTTCATTTCGATTTTATTTCGGAGATTATTCGGCGGTCGCAGCGGATTTTTTGGCTTTGGCCTCGGCTTCGACTTTCTTCTGTTTGGCCTTCTCTTTTTTGGCGGCTTTTTGGGCGGCAGGGAACTTGCCGGTGCCGTCGCCGTGGTTCACTTTGCCGGCGGCGGGATTTAATTCAGCGAGAACGGCGGAGAGGCGCTGGCGTCCCGCGGTGGCGGCGGCGTCCGTGGTGTCGGCAGGGACGGAAGCCTCGACAAAAGGGGCACCCTCCATGTCAAAGAACTCGCCCTTGTTGGTGAGCTTCCAGCGGGTGTCGCGCACATACCAATTGCGGCCGAGACCGACGAAAATCCACTCACGAGGGGCGGGAGCGTGACCGAGCAAGTGGCCCACTAGGCTTTTGCCATCAAGGGCAAGGCTGGCGGAGACTTCGGCGCGGGCGATCTCGGCGATGGTGGGGAAGAAGTCCGTGAAATCCACCAGCGCGTTACTGGTGGTGCCGGCGGCGATTTTACCGGGCCATGAGACGATGGCGGGCACGAGGCTGGCGCCTTCGAGGAGCGTGCCCTTGCTACCGGAGAGTCGTCTTCCGCCGATGGTGGAGCGGTCGGATTCACCAGGGCTGACGCCATTGTCGCCAACGAAGTAAACGACGGTGTTGTCGCGGAGTTTAAGACGGTCGAGTTCGGCCATTAACTTGCCGACGAGTTTGTCCATGTAGACGACGTTGTCGGCGAAGAGATCCTTGCTGTCGGGCTCGCTGTCCGGGGTGGGCAGAATGTCGTTATGCACGTGCGACATCGGGTAGTAGAGAAAGAAGGGCCGGTCCTTGTTCCGGGTGACGAAATCCACCGCGAAATCGTGCATCTTGTCGGGAAGGTATTCGCCGTCGAGCAGGGGCACCTTCTTGCCGTTGACGGTGTAGGCGTCGCCATTGTCCTGAGTGTTCCAATACTTGCCGCTACCCTGAATCATGAGGTAATCGTCAAAGCCCCAATCGCCAGGCGTAAGCGGCACCTGGCTCCATTTACCCACTGCGCCTGTGACGTAGCCGGCGGATTTCAGAACTTTGGGAATCATAGTCTCGCCGCCTGACTCGATGACTTTTTGGCTCTCCTTATCGTTGCCGGTCATGCCGGTGTGAAAACCATAGCGGCCGGTCATGATGGCCGCGCGGGAAGGACCGCAATTGGGGCAACTAAAAGTCCGATCGAGACGGATGCCGGTGCGGGCGAGTGCGTCTAAATTTGGCGTTTTGAAATTATCCGCGCCGTAAGGGCTGACGTTCGCGATACCAAGGTCATCGGCGAGGATGAAGATGATGTTGGGCCTGCCTGCGGTCGGCTCGGCGGCAGCAAGCAAGGAGGTGAGGCACGCGAAAACGGCGGTGCTCAGTGCGATGGGGAGTTTCATAGGGAAAATTGGAGGACGCGGGAGCTTAAAGAAGGCCGAGGCTGGCAAGGAACGCGGCCGTATCAGTGATGGTCTTTTCGTAGGCGGCTTTGCCGGCTTCGCCAAACTTGGTGGAGTAGTAGGAGTGGCCCAAGCCTTCGAAAGTGACGAGTTCGCAGCGGTTGCCGGAGGCGACGAGTTTATCGCGGAAGGCGACGGAGTTGGCGTAGGGCACGGTGGCGTCGGCGGTGGCGTGGAAAACGAGCGTCGGCGGCATCTTGGCCTGCATCTGATCGGGCACGGAAGCGGCGAGCGCGCGGGCGGGTTTGTTGCCAAAACGCTTCGGGCCGCCATAGCCGCCGTCCTTGGTGTCGGTGACGGGATTGAATAAAATGAGGGCGGCCGGCGCGACGGCGGGCGCGGGATCATCCGCGGCCGGGCCGGCGGCGGTGATGGCGGTCCAGGACGCGACATGGCCGCCAGCGGAGCCGCCCGTGGCGATGAGTTTGGCGGGATCGACGCCGAGCTCGGTGGCGTGTTCTTGGAGCCAGCGCACGGCGGCGCGGCCATCGGAAATGGAATCCTCAGGTGTAGTTTGAAAGCGGTTACGGGTGCGATAGTCGGGGATGATACCGACGAGGCCCTTGCTTGCGGCCCATTTAGCCAGACGCAGGCCGCTCTCCGGTGTGCCTGAAACCCAGCCACCACCAAAGTAGTAAAGTAAGGCGGGGCGCTTGTCACCGGCCGTCCAGCCCTTCGGCTTCATCACGTGCAGGCGGAGCTCAACGTCACCGAGTTTTCGATACACAAAAGTCTCGCAGCCGGGCAGTGTGAGCGGCGTGGTTTCCACTTTTTTTTCGGTGGTTACGGGGGTGACGGCAGCCGGAGTTTGGGCGGTGACAGGGCCAGCGAAGGCAACGAAGGCAGCCAAGGCGATAGTCAGGAGGCGGGACGAGGGGGTCATGGTGCGGTGGTGAAATGGGCCGGTTGGCGGCCGGGTGTAATCAACGGCGGATGGTGAGTTGCAGGCGGGATGGCGTGACGTGGACGACGGACTGACAGGCCGGGGCAAGGGCGGAAGCCACCTTGAGCGCGTCTAGGTTTTTTTTCTGATCCGCGGCGGACGAGGCAATCGGAATGACGACGGTTAACTCATGCGCGTTTACCGCCACACTGATATCAATCTGCCCAGAGGCAGCGGCGACCCATGCGCCGGTAGCGGGGTCCTTGACCGCGCGCGGGCTGGCGTAAGTGCAGAGCTGATGCAGCACGGTGCGCAACAGAACGTAGTCGCGGGTGAGGACGAGATCCTCAGGCACGGGGGTGATGCTCACGGCGGCAGCCCAGCCAAGCTCCTGTTTGGTCATCAAGCCCTCGAAGTCGCGCAGCAAATCAACGAGTTTGAACGACTCCTCAAAAACCGCCGCGCCCGCAGGACCGGGAGTGCCGTGGTCGGGCAGTTTTTCTCCGCGCAACGTATCCCACTCGCGGCGCGCCTCGGCGACCCAGGCGGGGGACGTTTTAAGGCGAAGCTGTAGTTGTGCCTCGTAGAGTGACTCCGGGACGACGGCGCGGCCGGGCGATTCATTGGCGCCCAACGCGTCGGGAGTGAGGACGATTTCTTTGCCATGGAGACCGACGAAAAGCGGTTTTACGAACTTGGCGTTCACGCGGGCCGCCTCCCATAAATTGACTGGGGAGGTATCGTTGCCGTCGTAACTGAAATTCCAAAAAACGAGCCAGTTCAAATGGTTGGGAAATGAGGGGGCGGGTCCGCCGCTCTTGGTAAAGGTGCCGCCATCCACGCGGTCAACCAAGGTGGCGTAGGGGCCGTTGCCGTGGGAGTCCACCGACTGGTTTTGCGCCAGGGACCAACGCCAGATCGCAGTGCCGGAGGAGCGGTTGCCGCTCGATAATCCGTGCAAGCTGCCCGCGGTGTCGGAGGAGAGGCCCATGAGGTTGAAGGAGGAATCGCTGCGCACAGCGGCGTTGTAGTGCCCCATCGCGCCGGAGAAGCGGTTCTGCAGCAAAGAGCACGCCGAGGAGCGCTTCAGGTAGATGCCGGAGTTGAGATTCAGGAACGCGCAGCGGCGCACCCAGCCGTGACCGACGCCGTCGAAGACCAACGCATCCCAACCCTCGTCATCAAGGGCGCTGCGATGGTGCACGAAGTCCGCCCGCCATGCGCCTTCAAAGGCGATATCCTCGACGCCAACCTGCTCCATCATGGTGATGCGATCAACCCGCGCTCCATAATCCGCACCGAACGAAACAAGCACCGGCTCGCAGAGGAGAAGTTCGTTTTCACGCACTTCGCGGATTTGATGATACTCAGCGATTTCGATTCCAGCAGCGAGGCGAGTCCAAGTTGCGTCGGGTTCCTGCCCAGCCAGCATGTCGGCGCTAAAGTTCTTCGACTTCGCTTTGATCGAAATCCAGTCGCCGGGGGAGAAGCCCTCGGTGGAATCCACCGGGATGAGAAAACTCGCCCGCTTCACCGCGCCGGTGAGCTTAGCACTCAGCTTCTTTGGGGCGGGGGCTTCGCTCACCGCGCTCGCGCCTGCAGCGGCTGACGTCTTCTCCCGCGCAGGTTCAAAAGCAAAAATGTAAGGGATCGCCACGAAATCCGGGCCCGTCTTAGGCACCGGATACGGCCCGGCACCGTAGCCAGAATGGATTGCACGAATCAGCGTTCCGCCCTCGCTGGAGCCTGCGCCGCGCAATACGATGTTGGAGGAGCTGATGCGGATGGACTCCACGTGATCGCGGTTCGCCCAAACGAGAAAGCGACCCGCCGGAAACAGGACCACGCCACCGCCCGCTTTCTCGGCCGCAGCGACGGCGTTGCGGATAGCCAGCTCGTCGGATTTTAGGTCGTCGGGAATCGCACCGAAATCAGTGACTTTAAAAACCGGTCCCGCCACCGTCGGAATTCCTCGCTCGCCATGGGCGTAGCCCGCGTAGGAGTAGTCGGTTAAGATATCGGCGGGGGAGCGGTCCTTCGCCGCCACGAAGGTGCGCCAAAAGGACGACACCACCGGCTCTGCGGCGTGAATCGCAGGGCTAAAGCAGGCAACTGTGCTAAGCAAACAGACGGCAGGATCGAGTCTCACAAGAGGGAATAGGGGTTTAGGGAATTAGATTTATAATTATTAACCATGACGGCCGTAAAGCTAAAAGGTTACAGGGTTCTCCTTCCATCGAGTCTGTCTCCCTGCGAAAAAGCCTACTGGAGAGTAACTTTGAGCCGATAAAAAGTCTTCTGGCCGCCGCCTGCCTGGGTGGTGGTCACGACTTGGCCGGCTCCGACGATCGCGCTGAAGCCAGCGAGTGGCGTCCATAAATTAGATTGGGTGAGGTCGCTGGTGCTTTCGATCGCGTAGGTTCGCGTCAGCCCCGAGTAGCCCTCTCCGCTGGCGGCGCGGGCGGTGAAGCTGAGTTCAAGACCGCTGCCAGAAGCGCCGAGTGTGAGCAGTGGAGCGGAGTCGGCGGTGGTCGGGTCAGTGCCAAAAATGTATTCGGTTAAATTGGGCAAGGCGTCCCCATCGAAATCGACCGCGTCCGCACCGTCGCCGCTGTTTGCCGGATCGGCAAAGTAGGCCTCCCGCCAGCCGATGATCGAATCCGTGATCACCAGTATGCCCGTCGCCGAACCCAGGTAGGTGGATGAGCTCACGGTGGCAAGCACAGCGTAAGTGCCCGGCGCACTCGGTGCGGCAGCGAGGCCGTTGTAAGTAAACGTCACCGGGAGATTTGCGGGACTGGTGGTGGCGGTCACGGCTTTGGCAGCCCCGTCGTAAGTCTGATTGAGGCCGAGCAGGCTCACCGTCGCGGCCAGTTTCACGTTCACCGTGACGGTATTGGATGCCGATTGATCACTGACGCGGGCGGCGGGCGCGGTGTAAAGCTTCGTGACTTCGGCGGCGGACAAGGCGGCGTTAAAAATCGCGAGGTCGGCCATGTTGCCATTGAAGGCGCGCGAGTAGGTGGAGGTGCTGCCGCTGGCGGAGCCATACATAACGGGTGCGGCGGGATCGAAGGTGAAGGCGAAGGAGCTGTCGTTACCCTTGCTGGCCCCGTCCAGATAAAGGGTGAGCTTGGTGCCGCTGCGCACGATGGCGAAATGATGCCACGCGCCGCTCGTGGCGGTGGTGCTAATGGCGGCGTCGTTGGTATAAGAACTGCCGACCAAGGTGCTGTTCCAATTCTTTAAGGTGAGCGCGTTGCTCGGGGTCCCATTATCGAAAAACGCCAGCGTTAGCTCGCTGCCGCTGCCTCCGTTTCCGATGCCGGAGCCCAGGTGAAAAATGATGTCTTCATCAGCAGGTGGGCTCGCGCGCTTGAACCAGCCAACCGCGGTCCAGTCGGCGGTCTGGAGATCGATCACCGAGGTGCCGGCCAGGCCGCAGACCAGCTTGATGGCGTCAGTATTTCCGTCCTGATAAAAGTTCACCGCCTGGGTGTGGGACGGCGAAAGCGCGGCGGGGGAATCCGCGACGTAGGTCGCGGCGCCGACGCCGGCCGTGGCGGACATCGTGCCGTTGCGACCATTGCCTGAAGCGTCCGTGCATACGCCGTCCGTGCTCACGTCAGGCGGTTGAAAGGTGTAGTTGAAGAGCATGCGTTGATCGACCGCCTGGTCGGCTACGGTGTAAGTAAACGTCGCGTTCCCAGAGAAGTTGGTCGTCGGTGTGAAGCGCACGGTATGCCCATCCGGCCGCAAAACCGCGGTGCCATTCACGGCCCCGCTCACGGCGAGGCCGAGGCCGCTACCGGCGGTTTCCAAATCACCGACAAGGGACCAGAGGTCTATGTCCACGGACAGATTTGGCGTTGTGGCCGCGACACCCGCGCTAGCAGACGGCGCGTCGTTGATCGGGTTTACCGTCAAAACAAATGAACTGCTAGAGGTGAGCACGCCATCGCTGAGTGTGAGCGTGACCGTGGTGGTGCCGCTCTGATTCGCCGCCGGGGTGAGTGTGGCGGTGCGGCTGCCAGCGCTGCCTCCCAGGACGATGTTGCCCACTGGCAGGAGGACGGAGTTCGAGGAGACCGCAGTGACGGTGAGCGCGGAGGCGGCGGTGAAATCGTCGCTCACAGTGAAGCTGAGCGCGGAGGTCGCGCCATCCTCATTGATGGCGATATTTGCGATCGTGCCGATCGTCGGCGGTGAGTTTGCAAACGCGATGCTCACCGTGGACGAGGACGAGGTCACGCCATCGGTGACGCTGTAGGCAAAACTTGCTGTGCCCTGAAAGCCGCTGGTCGGCGTAAAGCGGGCCGTGATGCCATCGGATGATAACGAGACGGTGCCGCCGGTCGGCGAGGAGACGGAAAACGTCTGGGCGGCGAAGGGGCTGGCGATCGCGCTGACCAAGTTTGGAAGGGACACATCCACGGCGGCATTCAAGGCGCCACTGGCGACGCCAACCGAGGCCAGCAGCGGCGTAGTTTTCGCGACGGTGATATTGCTATAGGTTACAGATCCGACGCACGAACTGCCGACGCCCAGGGCAATGGTATCAAAGGTAAAGACACCGGTCGTATCGGTGCCGGAAACTGTGACCGGGCTGAGCGTCCCGCCGGTGTAGGTGGTATTGAGCGAGACGCTTGACGCACCGGTGCGGCGCACGGTGAGCGTGGCCGTATAGGTGGTGCCGGCGACGAGCGATTGCCGCGTTCCGCCGGAACTGGTTACGGCCCACGAGGAGCCGATCGGAGTGGTCACGATGGTGCCCGCCGACGTGCTTCGCTCGACCAGCGAAGCGGGGTTGGCCGCAGTTGGAGCCGGGTTTATAAAAGTGCCGTAGCCGGTGCCGGTGTAGGTGGTTGGATTGGCTCCGGTATCAGAGGTGACGAGGGCATTGAGCCCGTTGGAAAGCAGGGCGGCGCGCAGGCCTTGGGCGACATTCAGCGGAGCGGTGATTTTAAACTGGAAGGAAAGCGTGATCACGTCGCCCACCGCGAGCGTCTGGGCCGGGAAGTAGGCGAAGGCCTGACGGGTCGAAAGCGAGGCGGTGCTTCCCGTGAGAGCGAGTGTGCCGTTGGAGGCCGAGACAATGGTGTTTGAGCTGGTCGCGGCGTTGCAAAACCAGCGGAGCGAGAAAGGAGGCGACTGCCCATTTCCGGTCGAATCGCGAGTGCCGTCGGCGAAGAGCTCGGTTACGATCGGATAAGCGGGGAACGCGGCAGCGACGCGGCCGATCTCGCTTCGACGAAGCGGACGCGCGCCTGTGCCGGTGGCCTCGCGTTCGAAGGCTCCGATATCGCGACCGGTGGCGGGGCGGGCGAGCCCGCGCAGGTCGAGGGCGCCGTAGGTGGCGACGTTGCCGGCGAGGTTGTAACTCGCGGCCTCGGTGGTGGTGTCGTTGATGGTGGGGAGCGCGGCGGCGGTGCCGATAAGGGGGCTGCTGGGAGCGGGAGTCGGCAGGTTGTTGTAGGTGCTGGTGAGCGCCGGGCTGACGCTACTGGTGATGGTGTTTCCGGTCGCGCCGAGGATGGTGGCGGCGTTGCCGAGTTGCGAAGCGGTGGCCGAGTAAACGTAGTTGCCGCGTGCGAGGCCGCCGCGATTAGAGATGGGGTCGGTGCTTTGGCCGACGATGCCGCTGCCACCGATATTGGAGCTGTAGAAAACGAGGTTGTTGATGAACTGAGTGCCGTAGATCGGGTAGATGCTTTGGGTGGGGTCGCCGTTGTCGTAATCAAGAGTGATCTCGAGGCAGTCATAGAACGAATTGCCGATGATCTGGGAATAGTTGGCGGTCTCGTAATTCGTGCTGCCGTCGGAGTTAATCAGGGCGGCAAGCGTGCCTGGATCAGTGAAACCCCGGTAGAGGCAAAGGGCGGCCTTGGAGCCGGTGGCATTAAGGCGGTAGAAATAGTTATTGGCGACGGTGTGTCCAAAGCCGATCACGCGCACGCCGCCCATCTGGTTATTACGCTGCTCGGTGAGCACGACAGCGCCGTTGGCATCATAGGCCCCGCCCGCGAGGAAAAAGTTGCCCTGCACGACGCTGTAGTCGCCATTGCGCAGCGTCAGCTGGCCGTAGGAGTTGAGAAACGTGTTGTAGCGGTAGGTGTTCTTTCGCGACTTGTTGGAGCAAATCTCGGGCTCACCGGTGTCTTCGTTCACCCCTCCGCCCACCGCCTGAAGGGAGTGGTAGAAGGTGTTGTATTCCACCGTAGTGTTTAGATCCACGCTGACCAGCGAGCCGTTGCCGATGCGAATGGTTTCCCAGCCGTTGGATGCATCCGAAATGAGCGAGCCATCCGCCGGAGCATAGAGTCGCGGATCGCTGCTCGCAGGCACGATGCGTTCGCCGAAGTAGTTGAAGCGAATGGTGTGGTAGCCCCAATCAACCGTGTCGTTGTCGTTTTTGTAGATGATAAAGGTGGCCTGACGGATGGATTTGCGACGGTTGATCAACGCAGGGTCGGTGATGAGGTAGTCGGTGGGATTAAAATCCCGGCCCTCAATCTCGCAATATTGGATGGTGTGGCGGTAACCATTGACCAACGCCCACGCGCCGTAGTGATCGTTTTTGGCGTAGTCGGTGTTGTCATCGCCGCAGTGGTCGAACTTGACGTGTGAGATCGTCATGTATCGCGAAAGGGCCGGCAGGTTAAAAATATAGGCCATGCTCTCGTTGCCCGAGTAGTCGGTGTAGTTGCCCGCCTTATACATCCCGCTCTTCGGACTGAAAGTTACCCCAGTAAAAGTGATGCCGGTGCCGGCGAGCTGAATTTGTGAAAGCCCATCCACCGTCACGCCGCCGATAGTCGGCACGTAGTTCGCATCGCAGGCGTAGATGACGGCGGGGTTTGCCCGGGCCGCGGCGTCCGTCATCGAGCCGGTGAGGAGGCGGCGCAGTCCGTCCCAGTTGCCCCCTTTGAGATAGACGCGGTCGCCAGCAGACAGCGTTGCAAAGCTCGCTCCGTTTTTATCCACGGCGGCGTTAAACTGCGCGGCGGTATCCACGTAGAAATTGGCCGCGTGCGCTCCGGAGGCTGCAAGCGCCGCAACCAGAGCCCGCGCGAGAAAACGAATAAAGGGCTTCATTGCAGGGTTACTTTGAGGCGGTAGAATACCGAGGGCTGACCGAGTGGCAGAGAGGCGGAGACGAGCTGATCGGCGCCAACGATTCCGGAGAAGCTGGAGACAGGCACCCACACCGGCGAGGCTGCGAGATTGGCGCAGGTTTCCAGGGTGTAAGACCGTGTAAGACCGGCGTAACCGGCGCCGGTGGCGGCACGCGCGAGAAAGCTAAGCACGATTCCGCCCCCTTGCGGAGCGAGGCTGAGCACTGCGGCCGTATCGGTCACGTTGGGGGTGGTTCCAAACGTGTATTCCTGAAAATTAGTGAGCCCGTCGCTATCGGGATCGGCGGAATCTGCGGCGGTGCCGGTGTTGGCGGTGGTGCTGAAGTTACCGTGCCGCCAGCTCTCCACCGAGGTCTGGGTGGTGAAGGTGCCGGTCGTGCTGTAGGTGGTGCCCACGGCATTGGTCGCGTAGGCGGCGAAGGTGTAAGCCGTGCCCGGAGCGAGACCAGATGCAGAGGTGGTAAAAACCCCGGTGGTTCCGGTGCCGATGACAGTTGTCACGCCGGTGCCGCCGAGCTGCGGGTTGGCGTTTGTGGTGGTGGCTGCGTGAACGACGCCGCGCTCGGAGACCGTCGCGCCGCCATCGCTGGTGACGTTGCCGCCGAGGGTTACAGTTGTGTCGGTGACGCTCGTCGCCGTCGGGGTGCTCACGTTAGGTGCGGTGGAGGATACGGCCAATGTCTCCACCGTGATGATAACCTGTCCCGCGCCGCCGGCACCGGCTGAAATGGTGATACCGCTGGAGTCTCTGGAGCCAGCTCCGCCTCCGCCGGGTGCTGAGCCGCTGCCTCCGCTAACCGAGCCGGACGTAGGCCCGGTGCCGCCGACTCCGCCGCCGCTTGGCGCAGCTGCGCCAACATTTGTCGTCGCGCTGTTGCCAGCGATACTCGCACCGGCACCGCTGCCACCTCCTCCGGCGGCACCGCTGATTGCGTTTGCTCCACTGCCGCCGGCGAACACGACATCACCCACGCTTCCCGTGGTCGTTCCCGCGCCACCAGTCCCGAATGCAGTGGTGGCGGTGTTTCCGATCGCGCTCTGTCCGCCGGCACCCCCTTTAGCCAGGATGACAGAGGAAGGTGCATTGACTGAATTCATCCACGAATCGCCGCCGGAAACGGTCGCATCGTTTATCGAGGAACTATTCGTTCCGCCGGCGCCTACGTTGATGTAGTAAGCGGCACCGGGCGTGACCGGGTAGGAGTTTAACTTCGCGTAGCTACCGCCAGCGCCGCCGCCACCGAATTGAACGGTCCCGCTGCCTCCGGTGCGCTGGGCGCTGCCGCCCGCTCCACCGCCGCCCCAGCAAGCCACTTGAATCGTGGCAACGTTGGCCGGGCAGACCCAGGTGCTGGGACCGGCCGCAGTGAGCGCGAACGAGACAGCGGTCGCAACGCTTGCCACCGTAGTGGTCAACGCGGCGTAGCCGGTGCCGTTGGCGTTGGTCGCGCTGAGGGTAGTTAAATAGGTTCCGGCCGTAGTCGGCGAACCGGAGATAACTCCGGTGCCCGAGCTGATGCTCAGTCCAGGAGGCAAACCGGTCGCGCCGAAGCTGGTGGGGACCGGAGTGTTCGACACGGCGATCTGATAGCTCAAGGCCGAGCCCACCGCGGCCACCATCGCGGAGTTGCTCGTGATGATCGGTTTCGTCGCGACCTGGAACGAGGCGTTGAACGATTTCCCTTTTGATCCGTTCACATTCACGCTGAGCGTGATCGGGTTGGTTGCCGTCACGGTCACGCCGGAATCGAGAGACAGGGTGCCGAGGGAGGTCCGGCCGGAGAGGGTTACCGTGATGGCGCCGGCGTTGGTTTGCGAGGGATCGGAAACGCCGACGGAGATGCTGTTGTAGCTTTCCCTGACGATGACGGAGGACTGTTTACTTACGGTGATGAGATCAACGGTTCCCCCAGTATCGGGGCCGCTGGTTTTTGCCCAGAAATTCGCCGCCACCACGCCGAGTTTCTGGCTCTTCACCGCCTGAATGCCGGTGGTCGTGCCGGTGGGTTCCGTGTTGGAGAGAATCGAAACATCCGGGTTGGTCGCGTAGGCTTTTACGCTGCCGGCGCTGCGATTGGGCAGGATGACATACGCATACTTCGCATTCGCCGGAGTGACGCCGTGATTGAACCACAGCTTCAAATAATAATCTGTGTAAACTGCGGGGTCCGAGTCTGTCGGGTTGATGGTTGTCCATGCCCCGGAGCCTGCGACGTATTGAGCCTGCAAGTTGGCGGCTCCCTCGGGAAAGTAGTAGCCGCCGACACCGGCTAACGCACACCAAGTCGCGCCCGTGTCTGTCGTGACCGTAACGGGACTTGCCCAAGTGGACGATGAGGTCAGGGCGTATTCCGTGTCGGCGATGTTGAACGCGGTCGCGCTCGCGGTGCCGAGCTTGCGGTTTTCCACCGTGGTATCCACCTGGTTGCCGGCGCTCGTGGAAGTGATGCCGGCGCCGAGGCAGACGATCTCGTCGTCCAACATGAACCAGGATTTTTTTGCATAAAGGTTAGTGCCCGCTGGATGCGCGGACATGCCGGCCACGCCGTAGGTTTTATCGACTTGTGCGCCGCCGACCCAGTTTTGATCAGTGACTGCGTCGTCGGGAGTGGCGTTCAACTCCGCCGTTGTCCCGGGGAGGTGATACCAGTCCACCGTTGCCCAATAATTATCCGTATAGTGGGTGTCGGTATCGCCGAGATAGAGGTAGGTCACGCCTGCGCCGGTATACCAGCCCTTCAGGTTGGTGGGCGACGTGGTGTTGATTTCGTAGCCGCCGACGCGGCTGGACGACATGCTGAGGCCGAAGCCGAAGCCATCGCGAAATGCGACCACGCGATCCATGCTGGGAAAGTGAAACTGGCCCGGCGGCAATTGAGGCGAGTCCGCGAAGGCGGTGAGCGAGGCGGCCGTGGCGAAGGGGGCGAAACTGGCGACCGAGCGGAAGTTCGCGATCACTTTGGCTCCGACGCTGAAACCGTCGCCGGACGACGACGCGATGGCGCGGCCGCGCACCATGTCCATCATGGCACCGCGATACATCAGCGGTGCGAAGCTATTGGTCATCCAGCCGAAGACATTGGAAAGTTCCGGATCAGTGATCTCCCACGGTGAGCCGTAGAGAAGCTTCACCAGGATGCTGATATTTTCCACCAGTTCCTGCCCGTATTGTCCGGTATAGGGGATGTTGTAGTGAAAGATGAAAGAGCCGTCGGCGTAGAAGCCGTCGCCGCTGGTGACCGGGGTAAAGACACTCCGGCCATCGTAGTCGAAGGGGTTGTTACCGCTAAGATTTCCCTGGGCCTCGTCGAGCAGAAGGCTGCCGCTGATGACGTAGTCGGTTTGTGGATTCACCGGGTGGCCCGCGGTGTTTTGCCAGAAACGGGTGACTGTAGCCGTATTTGATCCGAGGAGAATGCCTTGAACCGCCATGGTGAGTGCAGCGTTGGAGGTGTTAGCTCCGGTAAGAGCGCCCCAATAAAAATAGTTTTTCTGGTTCACGCTATTGGGGCCAAAGTTGTAGGCGGCTTTGACGTAGTTGGAGATTTGGGTCGCGGTCAGCGCGCTGGAGTTGGAGAGGAGCAAGACGGCCGCGTTGTTGAGCGCCTGCGGCGAGGCAATTTCCCAGTCATACCAGTTGCCAAAAATCGTGCCGGACGCGGTGTAGGCATTCGCGGTGAGCCAATCCAGCCCGCCGACGATCGCCGTCATAAGTGCGCTGTTTTGGTAAAGCGCACAGGCCGGTATCGCGTAAGCTTGCGCCATGTCTTCGAGGCGTTGGAACGAGGTCGCTATGTTACCCGACGCGACATCCGCATTCACCCCGGTTTGCACGGCGAGCGGCAGGTCGCTCCAGATCGCGATCTGCGGCGTGGCCGTGACGCCGGTGCCGCCGCCGCCGGTCAGCGTCACGGTGGGTGTGGTGGTGTAGGCCGAGCCGCCTGCGGTCACGGTGATGGCGGAAACTCTGCCCGCCAAGATCGTAGCAGTTGCGGTGGCGCCGCTGCCGGTGGCGCCCGTGATCGATACGGTCGGGGCGCTGGTGTAGCCCGAGCCGCCATTGGTGACTTTGATCGCGCTCACGGTGTAAACCATCGTGCTTTGATAACCGGCAGAACGACTGTTGATACTGGTTGTGCTCTTGGAGCCGGTTACGTCCGCGACCAACGTATTCATCCACGCAATACGTAGCGCCTCGAAGCGGCTCACCACCGTCAGCGTCAGCGTGGCGGTGCCGGTGGAGCCGCTGGCGGTGCCGGAGATCGTGACACTGAAAACGCCCGCGGTGCCGACGCTCGGCGTTCCGGTGATGGCTCCGGTGGTGGTGTTGACGATCAGCCCGCTCGGCAGGCCGGTGGCGTTGAACGAAGTCGGTGATCCCGAGGCGGTGATCTGGTAACTAAAGGCTGCGGACTCGCGTCCACTTGCGGTCACCGCGCTGGTGATCACGGGCGCGGCGGCGGTTACGGTCAGCACAAGAGTGGCCGTCCCCGAGCCGCCGGCGTGAGTGGCGGCGATCGTGACGTTGGCCGTGCCGCTGGCGGTGGGCGTGCCGGTGATCGCGCCGGTGGAGGTATTGATGGCGAGGCCGGCAGGGAGGCTGGTGGCGTTAAAGGAGGCGGGCGTGTTTGAGGCGGTGATCTGGTAGGTAAATGCGCTGCCCAACTGGCCGCTGGCCGTGAGCGCGCTGGTGATGACGGGCGCGGGTGGCAAGACCCCGGCGGGCATGTCGGAGATGACGACGTTATCAATCAGCCAGCTGCCGGTGTTGGTCGTCGAGGTGTTGAAGCCGATGCGGCCGAGGTTGCTGTTGCCCGAAAGCACAGCTCCGGCGTGGTCGGTGGCGGTCGGGCTGAGTGGGGCGGTGATGACGAAGGCACTGTTTAAAAACACCGAGAAACTGTTGGAGTTGAGCGTGCGATAAACGCTGTCCGGCCCGATGTAGTTGATGGGAGCGGTGTCGTGGTCGTTGGCGTAGAGCTTGAGGGACTGCTTGTTTGTGCGGTCGTAGGTGAGCCCGGTCGAGACGGTGCCATTGCCTTGAACCGAATAGGACTGGGTGGTAGCGTTTCCGGACTGGTAGAAGGTGAGACCCGCGATGCGCTTCGTATTGGTGCCGCCGGCAGTGACGACGGCGCTATTCCACGCGAGGAGACCGACGTTGATCGGCATGCTGGACGCAGGGGTGCCGTTGTTAAAAATATCGAAGGCGACCGCCAACGTCGTTTGAGGAGACGCGCCGGCGTTGAACTCGATCTGACCGCTCCCGCCGGCTGCCGCGATGACGTCGTTCAACCACGCAACCTTGCCGCCGGAGCCGATCGCGCCGGTGCCTGCGATCGCCGTGACCTGGCCGGATGACTTCACGCCACTGACCGAGGTGCCGAGCGGGACAGTGGGAATCGCCACGCCAATCGTGTAAGACGCTGACTCGAAATTCTCAGTCAACAGGTCCACCGCCCGCAACGGTGCGCCAGCGAAGGCGAGGCCCAGCGCAACAAGCACAAATAAAGACCGCGAAACGATGGTGCGCAGTTCACGCACGCCGAGACGTTTGGCCAAACTAAAGGGGTAGCTTGGAGACATTTTTTATAAATATCAATGCAAGCGCGAACGGATTCAACCCTATTTCCTTGAGTTGGCGTTATATCATAAAGGGCATCTGCTTACAGCGGAGTTCTGAACTGCAAGGGCCTGCTCACTCCACTCGAGGCACGGGCAGATCTGCGGGGTGTTCGATCCTAAAGCGCAACGGCGTTTTGCGTTTCGCACAAGGCTTGGAGTCGAGGCGCCAAATGAGTTTGCCGTCGGCGTCGCGCGCGATGCCGCGCTTCGGCGGCTGAGCGGCGGCGGTCGCACATAAGTCCTTTTCCTCGCGATTGGCAGAGCCAGAAAGAAGCACGGATTCGGCGACCATCATGCATCGGTTCGTGAAGACCACGATTGCCGAACCTCCGCGCGTGCTTGGCGAAACCCGGCTAATCCGCCGCCCGCACCCATCACCGCCACCCCTGCCCGCTTCCCCCAAACCCAACCTGCTTCCCTTTGACCTTCACTCGCGGATGGTGTGCGTTGGCGGCATGATCCTGCGCCTCGCCCACCTCTGCCTGCACACCGATCACCTCGATCGCCTTATCGCCTTTTACCGCGACACCCTGGGCCTTCCGGTTAAATTCCGCTTCGCCGCGGCTGACGGCTCCGTCTTCGGTGCCTACATTGCACTCGGCGATACCACCTTCGTAGAGTTCTTC
Source organism: Akkermansia muciniphila (assembly GCA_945898185.1). Classification (GTDB taxonomy): domain Bacteria; phylum Verrucomicrobiota; class Verrucomicrobiia; order Opitutales; family Opitutaceae; genus IMCC26134_A. The sequence goes on from CAMDHP010000017.1 coordinate 27,334, forward strand.
GACCAGCGCGGCGCCAACTTTCAGTGGGGCGACCCCACCGCGGATCTCGCCCCCCTCGTTTCAGGCAGCCGCTACAACCACTTCGCCCTCGAAGTCGCCGACCTCGCCGCCACCCGCGCCACCCTCCTCACCCGTGGCGTCCAGATCGGGGAGATTCGCGGCGGCCTCGATAATTCCCTCCAATCCTGGCTCAGCGACCCCGACGGAAACCGCATCGAACTCATGCAATACACGCCGCAAAGCGCCCAACTCGCCCGCGGCACCGACGGTCTCGTCAAATCCAGCCGCTAGGCACCCGCGCGTGCTCTCAACTCTTCCCTCTAACCCACCCGCCCACCCGCACCCCCGAAGTTGACGGTGATAATCAGTCCCATCTAGCTCGCCGCGCTGCCTCGCCTCGCGCCCCCCGTTTTTATGTCCGCCGCAACCATTGGCACTACCTCCACAAAACCATACCGATCAACGGTTTATGCCCTTGTAGGCAATCCAAACTGCGGCAAATCCACCCTCTTCAACGCCCTCACTGGCCTGAAACAGAAGATTGGCAACTACCCCGGCGTCACGGTCGAGCGCAAGGTCGGCACCGCCTACACCCAGCACGGCCAGCCCCTCACGCTCATTGACCTGCCCGGCACTTATTCGCTCGCCGCACGCTCGCCCGACGAGGCCGTCACCCGCGACATCCTCCTCGGCCGCCGCGCCGACACCCCCACCCCCGACCGCATCGTCTGCATCGCCGACGCCACCAACCTCGAGCGCAACCTCTACCTCGTTCACCAGATCCTCGATCTCGGCCGCCCCGTCATCCTCGTTCTCAACATGATGGACCTCGCCGCCCAGGCCGGCATCGAGATCCAGATCGACCGCCTTTCCCGCGAGCTCGGCATCCCCGTCATCCCCTGCGAAGCCGCCCGCGGCAAGGGCATCATCGAGCTCAAACTCGCCCTCTCGCGCCAAGACCTCCCCCTCCCCCGCCACGCCTGGACCGTCCCCGCGCCCATCGCCCCCGCCGTCGCCGAGCTGCAGGCCTCACTGTCACGCGACGAGGGCAAAAACCCCCTCATCGCCCGCGCCGAGGCCCTCCTTCTCCTCACCGACCAGGACCCCGTGCGCGTCGCCGGCTCCACCCCGCTCAGCCCCGCCACCCTCTCCATTCTCGATTCGTGGAAAAATCGCTGGGCCGCCGACGGCACCGATTGGGCCGGCCTGCTCGTCGCCGCACGCTACGATGTCATCGGTAAACTCGCCGCCGGAGTGGTAAACGCCTCCGCCCCCGCCGGTGCCGACGGCTCGCCTCACGCCCACTCCACCGCCGACCGCATTGACGCCGTAGCCACGCACCCGATCTGGGGCTGGGTCATCCTCGTTGCGCTCATGACCGCGATGTTTTTGAGCATTTTCACCTTTGCTGCCATTCCCATGGGCTGGATTGAGAGCCTCATGGGCGCGCTCTCCGGCTGGGTCTCGCAACACCTCCCGCCCGGCGACGTGCATGACCTCATCACCGACGGCGCCATCGCCGGCGTTGAGGGCGTCCTTATTTTTCTGCCCCAGATTTTGATTCTGTTTCTCTTCATCGGCCTGCTCGAAAGCACCGGTTACATGGCGCGCGCTGCCTTTATCATGGACCGCGTTATGAGCAAAGTTGGCCTCAACGGTCGCAGCTTCATCCCCATGCTCAGCTCCTACGCTTGCGCCATCCCCGGCATCATGGCGGCGCGCACTATCGAGCAACCCAAAGACCGCCTCGTCACCATCCTCGTCGCGCCCTTCATGAGCTGCTCCGCGCGCCTGCCGGTTTACCTGCTGCTCATCGCCGCGCTGGTTACCGCCAACGAAGTCCCACTCGGCACCCAGGTCGGTCTCATGCTTGCGATGTATGCGCTCGGCACCGGCGGCGCGTTTTTCTTTGCGTGGTTTTTCAAAAAAACCCTCCTGCGCGGCGCGCCCCCGCTCATGATCATGGAGCTGCCGCCCTACCGCCTGCCGCGTGTGCGCGACGTACTGCACCAGATGGCGGAGCGCGCCGGCCTCTTCATCAAACGCGCCGGCACCATTATCCTCGCGCTCTCCATCGTGCTCTGGTTCCTCACCACCTACCCAAAGCCGCCCGCCACGCCAGACGCTGATCGGGCCGCCGATTACGCCGCCACGCCAGCCGCCGCGTCAGCCGCCGCGTCAGCGCCGGTGATCGACCCGCTTGCCTACAGTTTCGCCGGCCGAGCCGGGCGAGCGCTCGAGCCCTTTATCGTCCCGCTGGGCTTCGACTGGCGCATCGGCATCGGCCTCATCCAATCCTTCGCCGCCCGCGAGGTTTTTAATAGCTCCATGAGCGTGATCTTCGCCGCGTCCGAGAGCGACGACGAGGTGCAGTCCCGCCAAACCCTGCGCGACGCCCTCCGCGCCGCCACCCGACCCGACGGCACCAAACTATTCACCCCGCTGGTGTGCCTAAACCTGATGGTATTTTACGTCTTCGCGATGCAATGCATCAGCACGATCGCGGTGGTGAAGCGCGAGACGAACACCTGGCGCTGGCCGCTCTTCCAACTCGCCTACATGACCGGCACCTCCTGGGCCGTGTGTTTCGTGGTTTACCAAGTGGGCCGCGCGCTCGGCTTTTGAACGAATCGCGCCTAAACTGACCCGATGAACAACTGGCAAACCCCCGTCGCGCTCCTGATCGTGGCCGCTACCGCCTTCGCATTGCTCTACGGAGTCTGGAAAAAACGCCGTCGCGCCGGCGCCGGCTGCGGCTCCTCCGGGGAGAGCTGCGGCTGCACCGCGCTCAAAAAATCCCTCAAAAAGTAGCGCCACCTAAAAGGGGTCTGGCCGAGTATTGTCATATTATTGATTGATTTCCGGCTTAAAGCTGCGATCTATCTCTTTTAATGGCCCGAAAACTTCGTATCGAATTCCCCGGCGCGATTTATCATGTTTTGAATCGGGGCAACTCCCAGCGTGACCTTTTTTTGACCGCCGGAGAGGCCGGCACCTTTGTCGCAACCCTGCAGGATGCAGTGCAGCGCTATGGCTGGCGTCTGCATGCCTATGTTCTGATGCGGAACCACTACCATCTCGCACTGGAGACACCCGAACCCAATTTAAAAGACGGCATGCATTGGCTGCAGAGCACTTTTTGCACACGCTTTAATCAATTCCGCCAAGGACGCGGTCCCTTGTTTCAAGGGCGCTATCAATCCTTGCTAGTGGAGAATGAGGCTGCTTTGGCTCGTTTGGTAAACTATATCCACGTCAACCCGGTCCAGGCCAAGATTATTACTTCGGAACAGCTGCCGTCATTCCGCTGGAGCAGTTTAGGACGCTTCGTCCGAAACGATACTTTTCCAGGAATGGACGCAAAGGCCTGGCTAAACGCTTTGCAGGTTCATCCTGATACTGAGGGCTGGAGCATTTACTTGGATCGCCTTCGGCAAATCGCCCTCAATCCCGGTGAGCAAGACAGGCTAGGTTTCGGCGCCATGTCGCGAGGCTGGGCGATAGGAACCAAAGTGTGGCGGAACGCGCTGGCTAACGATCATGCCCAGCTGGCGCTCAACCCCGAACTTGCTGCAGCGGAAGCCCGGAAAGTCCGCGAAGCACGATGGACGGACAAACTTAACCAATTGCTGTCCAGCGAAAAGCGCACTCTAAATGAGGCCCTAGAAAGTGCGAAATCGGCTGAATGGAAAATCGCTTTGGCCCTGAAACTTCGTCAAGAAACCGGCGCCTCGGTAACTTGGTTGGCGAATGCGCTTCACCTCGGTAAAGCGTCTTCCGCTCGGAATTATTTAAGTAAAGTAAGTCGCAGAATTACCCCTCAAATATAACAATACTCGGCCAGGCTCTTTTTTCGTGCCCTTTTAGCTTAACCTTTTATCTTGGACCGCGCGCGCGCAGCGCGCTTGAACTCACGTTCAATCCTAAACCGGAGGCCGGGCGTGGGGCGGATAAGGAGGGGGCTTACTCGTTCTCGTTCTCAGCTTGGAGGCTTGGGGTCGGTCGGAGTTGGGCTCGATCGAGAACGAGGACGAAGAGGGACGAGGTAGCGCTTGCGACGGAGGAGCAAATTTGCTGTTTATTCACTTTTAATACCCGTGTTTCGCACTTTTCTACGCTCCAAGCTTCACCGCGCTACAATCACCGCCGCCGACCCTGATTACGAGGGCTCCATCTCGCTGGATCGCGCGTTTTGCCGGGCGGCGAGCCTACTGGAATTTGAACAGGTGGACGTCCTTGATGTGAGCAACGGCGCTCGCTTCACCACTTACGTTATCTACGGCGAAACCGGCCAGGTGCAGGTCAATGGCGCGGCTGCCCGCTTGGTGCGGCCGGGCGATCTCGTGATCGTGCTGGCGTATTGCGGGCTCGCTCCCGACCAGGCGGTCACACACTCGGCCCGCGTCGTGTTGATGGGACCGGGCAACATAATCGTGTCCACCGAAGATAAGCCCGTGACCGCCGCCT
>CAMDHP010000018.1 GCA_945898185.1 Akkermansia muciniphila
GACCCGCCCTCGCCTTGCAGCAGGAAAAGTGTTTCCGTTGCGGCATCCCCCGTGAGGGCCGCGCCAAAGCAGCGCGCGAGGAAGGTTGAGAAACCCGGCTCCGCCGCGTTGAGGTGATTAAGGTATCTGGTAAGCGCGGGGTGCGTCGCGCCCGGCACAAAGTCCACCTCCGCCCGTCGCGCGTGAAAGTCTTCGCGGCGGTGCGGGTGAAGTTCCCCCGTCCGCAAGTCGAGAGTGCCGTTGCGCAAGTTGAGGGCGTAGGGGTCGGCGTCGAGACAGGTGGCGTCAAGGACTAGGCGCGGGTCACTCTTGGCCAGTGACACCGCCGCATTGATCCGCCCGCCTTGTTCAAGATTAAGCGCGGCCTGCACCATTCGTTTTTTAACATCATGGTCGGCGTTGGCGGATGCCGCTTGCTGCACCCATTTCCGGGCCGATTGTTTGGACATTTCCACAGCACGCCCGACGCGGTCCTCCGCCCAACGGGTGCCGTCCCAAAACAGCCAACCTACACCCGGCACGTAGCGGAGGGCGTCGGCGTGCTCCGCCGCGAAGCGGAGCGAGGCGTCAACGTCCGTGTTGAAGCCTCCCGCCGCCATAGGCTCGCCCGGTGTCGGTGCGCAAGTGGCGAGCAAGAACTTGAACGGCGGCTTGCCGTCGGCATCCGCCCGCGCGCCGTCTAGTTTGTGGAGTAATTCGTCGTCTGTCCAAGGTGGCGAACAGCGATCACTGTATTCACGGAAAAGCGGCATGGCGTCGGCGTCGGCGAGGCCGAAACCCCAGGCAAGGGCGAGCGCGGCCTTGAACGTCACTTCACTTCCCCCCTGCCCGTTTATCGCGGGCGGGAGGTTGGCCAGATAGGCGCGGGCCTTGCTCTCAATTTCCGGCGTCAATAAGACGGGGATGTCCTCAAAGCCGACCATGCCCCAAACCTCCGCCACGTCCGCCGGCACGCTCGCAGGGTAGTCGAGTAAGGGAACGGCGGATACGTCGGCGGCAAGGAAGGCGTCGGCGTCATGCGACACGAAGCACAGGCGGGCCACGTCCTTGCACGCGTCGTCAATCGCCTCCCCGGTGAGCGTTTGGACGTGAGCGCGGGCGGCATGGAAGGCGTGAAGGTGCGGGCGCGCGGGGTCGCACCGAAAAACCGCTTTCAACCCGTCGCCGCTCGGCGAGGTGAACAAGGCGACGGTGCGCGGGTCGTTCGCCAATTGGGCGCGAACGGAAACGGCACGCTCGCCGAGCGTGTCCAGGTCGGCGCAAATCAGGCCGGAATGAGCAACGAGGGCGGCGTTTTTGCGTTGGGTGAAGGTGCCCGCGAAGGTGACGCAGGGGAGCGCCTTTTTAAGCGCTTTTACGGCCTCCGTGTCCCCGGCGGCACGGGCGGCACGGACGGCGGCAATTCGCGTCGCCGACGTGCCCGTGCGGATACCGGCCATAAAATCGGTAAGCGTGGTTTGGGTGCCGTGTGTGGCGGTGGCGTTCGCGTAACGCGAGAGGGTCGGGTTCATTGGCTATCCTTTCGCCCGGTGCGGGCATTGTTGGGGACGCGCGGAGGCATCCCCAGATTGCGGCGGACTCGTATCAATACTTTTGATACGGCGGCATGGCCTAGCCCCATGCTGTGCGCGGCCTCGGCGTCTGATATGTCGGCGCGGCCGGTGAGGTCATTGAAGGCGTGAGCGCCCATGTCAGGGCCAAGCGCGGCGAACAAGCCGAGTTGAAAACCGCGAATCGCGAGGGCGTTGGCGTCCGCCTCCAACTCGGCGGCGAGGGCCTCGGCGGTCAAATCCGTTGCCTGGTTTTGTATGCTCGCGACGGTCGCGCCGATGCGGGCGCGGAGCTCTTCGCGGGTGTTGAGGTTGAATTTCTCAGGCATTGCGACGCCCTCCGATCTCTTCGATCTCAAGGACGCGCGGCGGTGTCAGGGTGAGCAGTTGAAGCGGTTTTGTGCGGTCGCATTTTAGCGCGATGTAATCCGCCCGGTTCATTAAGGCGGTGGCAAGGAACGTCGCGCCGACGCGGGCGGCGGTAGCCTTGGCGTGTCGTTTGAGACGGTGCCAGCCGATGCCGTTGGCCGCTTGTTCGCGGGTGCATCCGATACGGTAAACCGTGAGCACTTCGGGGCGGCGCGGGAGTGTGAACAACTCACCGCGCCGGTCATATTCATCCATGAGCAGCGCGCGAAGTTCAAGGGGCGTGAAACCCTTTGCCCAGTTCGGGAGGTGCAACGCGATAGGAGCCGTTGAGTCGAGACGATGCCAGAGGGTGCCGAGCAATCGCAGGGCCTCGGCATTGCCACGCTTGGCGGCGAGGTCGTCGAGTTCCTCGGCGACTTTGACGGCGTCGAGTATGTGAGTGTTAGCGTTCAAAGTTCGCCCTCCGTATTCAAGTTGAGTTCCTTCAACGAGACGAAGCCCCGGCGGAGCCGGTAGCGGGTTTGATTGGTGAAGTGAAGCCAGGCGGGGCGGCGTCCAAGCTGCGTGTGTTTCACGCGTCCGGACATGCTCACGCCCTTCGCTACAATGGTGGGGAGGTTCATTAGCGTTTTCCCCCTACCCGGCGGCGATCTTCCCAAGCGGCGAGCGCGTCGGGGTCAAAGCGGATGTTTCGGCTGTTCAGTCGAATGAACGGGACAGCGTTTGCGTGAACGAATTTATTGAACGCTGAACCGGACTTGTATCCGTAGCGGGTGCGAACCTGTTCAGGTTTGAGAAGCCGAGTGTCGGCGAAGGTTTGGGCGGTCATACTCCCGCGCCACGGTGTCAACTCGCCAAACCCGCACTCCTGCGGCTTCCCCGTCCCCAACTCGCTCACATCGGCGTGATTGAGTTGACTTTTTCCCTTTTTACTGTGTCCCAAGGGACACAGTAAAATGTCCTACGGGGCTACGGCGAACCAGTCCGCCGCCTCGTCCTTGCGAACGAGTTCGCGGTAACTTTGATGAATGATTGATGGAGAGTTGCCCGCCTCTAGGGCGGTCTCGGCGACGTTGCCAGTGACGGCGACGCGGGCGCTAATCCACATGTGGCGGAGCCCATTGTCGGCGAGGTCAAGTTTGGCGGTGCGGCAGATGTCCCGGATGCGATCAATTGCCAGATTTGAGCAGAGCCGGCCTTTCCCGTTCTTTGGGCGGTGTTTCTTAAGCCATGCCACACCGGCGGCGGGGATGGGGACGAGACGGTGCGCGGGCGTGTTAGGCTTGGCGGCGGATACGCGGAGCAGCTTTCTTTCAAGATCAATGTGCTCCCAGGTCTGCCCGTGAACCTCGGCGCGGCGAAGGCCGCAAAGGGAAGCCAAGGCGAGGGCCGGCACATATTGTGGGCCGTTCTTCTTTAGCAGGGCGAAGGCTTGGCGGAGTTGTGCGGATGTTACCAGGCCGATCTCCCCGCGCGGTTCGCGGGCACGGTCCACCCGCTCCGGGGCGGTCATCACGTCGAGAGGGAGCAGGCCGCGTTTGCGAGCCCAGCGAAACAGGGAGACGATGCGGGTATGATGCGAGTTGCGGCTGACAGGGTGCGCGAACTGCGCAAGGTATTCGTCGATTGCCTCCGGTTTCACGGTGCCGATGGGTTGCGCGCCGAGCTTTTCCACAAACGCGGGGAACGTCCTTTCGTATCCGGCTTTCACGTCAACGCCGTCCGCCTTTTTCTGTTTCTTGAAGGCCTCAACGGCCTCGGCGACGGTGGCGGACGGTGCCACCTTACCCCCATGCCGCTCCGCCCATAGCTGGCACGCGCGCAGCATGTCCGCTCCGGCGAGGGCGCGGGCCTTCGTCCATTCTTCAACTATCTGAATGAGCGGCACGCCGTCGGCGCGTTCCTTTGCGGCCTGATACTCGTCCCGCTCGCCGAGTGTAAGGCTTGCGGCCTCCACTCGTCCGGCGGCGAGTTGCTCCGCTTTTAGCTTCGCCTCGGCAAGGGCCTCGGCGAGGTTGGCAAACTGGGTGCGGCGGTGTTGGCTCCCGTCCTTCCAACCTACGGCGAAGACTTGGCGCTTGTCGGCGCGGGTAATGCGGTAAACGCTCACGGATACCGCGCCGGATTTAACCTTATGGGGGAAACGGGAGATTTTCATAACTCAACACACTATTCGCACACAAACGCACACAGACAAGTCACTTTTTCGAGCACTAACTAACCAAACGCCCCATAGGTAAGCCTGTAAAAGTGGTGCTCTCCAGCCGCACCACTTTCTAGCTCCTTTTTGCCTCCAAGCGGAGATTTTATCCGCTCTTAATCGCGGCTTTTATGAGGTGCAGAATCGTAACGCGAAAGCCCTTCGCCTGTCAATCCAACGGCTCTCTTTTTTTCATGCACCTCCCTTCCCCCAAACGCTACGACAAGCCTTCCCTTTACCGCCGCTGCGGGCGCTCCGGCCTTAAACTGCCGCTCATCTCGCTCGGCCTTTGGCACAACTTCGGCGGCGTCGATTTTTTTGAAAACAGCCGTGCCATCGCCCGCCGGGCCTTCGATCGTGGCATCACCCACTTCGATCTCGCCAACAACTACGGTCCGCCCCCCGGCTCCGCTGAGGAGAACTTCGGCAAGATCCTCGCCGCCGACTTCGCCTCCCATCGCGACGAGCTCATCATCTCCACCAAGGCAGGCTACCACATGTGGGCCGGCCCCTACGGCGAATGGGGCTCAAGGAAATACCTCCTCGCCTCTCTCGACCAATCCCTCCGCCGCCTCGGCCTCGATTACGTTGATATCTTCTATCACCACCGCCCGGATCACGACACGCCCCTCGAAGAAACGATGGGCGCCCTCGCCCATGCCGTTCGCTCGGGAAAGGCCCTCTATGTCGGTCTCTCCAATTACCAGCCCGAGGAAACCGTCCGGGCCGCTCGCATCCTCCGCAATATGGATGTTCCCGCTCTCATCCACCAGCCGGTTTACAACATGTTCAACCGCTGGATCGAGCCCAAGCTCCTCGATGTCCTCGCCGCGGAGGGCATCGGCTGCATCCCTTTCAGCCCGCTCGCGCAGGGACTCCTCACCAACCGCTACCTCGCCGGCATCCCCGATGACTCCCGCGCCGCCAAAGCGCACGGTTTTTTAAAAACCGAGCAGGTCTCGCCCTCAACTCTAGCCAAGGTCCGTGAACTCAACATCATCGCCCAGGCCCGCGGCCAATCCCTCGCCCAGATGGCCCTCGCCTGGACCATCCGCGACCCGCGCGTCACCACCGCCTTGATCGGCGCTAGCAAGGTTTCCCAACTCGACGAAAACTTCGCCGCGCTCAACACCCTCGACTTCACCTCCGGGGAACTTGCCAATATAGACGCTATCATCGGGTGAAAACTTTCCCTGCCCCGGAGGCGCGCACATGAATCTCGTCCTCTTCGCTCCCGACGAGCTCCCCGCGCCGCTTCCCCTCTCCGACCCGCGCGCGCAACACATCTTAAAAGTGCTGCGCCGCGCCCCCGGCGACACCTTCGACGCTGGCCTCATCAACGGCCCTCTCGGCAAAGCCACCCTGCTGCACGTCGACGAGACCGTCCTCCACCTCGCCTTTTCTGCCACCCGCGAGCCGCCTCCACTTCCGCCTGTCACCCTCATCATCGGCCTGCCCCGCCCCCAGACCGCGCGAGACTTGCTCCGCGACACCGCCACCCTTGGCGCCGCCTGTATCCACTTTGTCATCACCGAGCGCGCCGACCCCAACTACGCCTCCAGCTCGCTTTGGACCTCAGGCGAATGGCGCCGCCACCTCCTTACCGGCGCCGCCCAAGCCTTCGATACCCGCCTTCCCTCCGTCACGTGGACGCACACCCTAGCCTCCGCATTGGCCTGCGAAGCCTCGGCCAAGCAGACCCGCCTCGCCCTTGATAACTACGAAGCCACATCACCGCTGGGCACGGAAATTCTAAATCCTAAATCCGAAATTCTAAACGGCAGCGGTGTCACCCTCGCCCTCGGCCCGGAGCGCGGCTGGGGGCCCGCCGACCGCGATCAACTCCGCGCCGCCGGCTTCATTCTTTGTTCCCTCGGGCATCGCGTGCTCCGACTCGAAACGGCCGTCACCGCCGCACTCGCCCTGATCCACCACGCCCGTTACTGATTTTATTCGCTCCGGCTTAGGCCCGCATAAAAAACGCCACCGTCGGTTGCCGCACACCCTTCCCGAGCCGTCTGCGGCAAACCCACCCCGCCGGCGCCAGCTCGATCTCGCCCGGCAATTCGAAAACAACCAACGGATCGGCTACGCCCTCCAGCGCCTCCGCCAACCCCGCAAAAAGTCTCGCCGCGATTTCCTCGATGATCGGATACGGCGGATCCACAAAAACAAGGTCCGGCCGCTCTTCCCCCGCCGCCGGCCTCCACCCCAGCGCATCGCCCGTCAACAAGCGCAACTCCGCCTCCGTCCGACCAGCGCTCTTCGCCACCGTCGCGATATTGCGCCGGATGCATGCCGACGCCTTCGTATTTTGCTCCACAAAAACCCCGCCCGCCGCCCCGCGACTGAAGGCCTCCAGTCCGTAGGCTCCGCTACCAGCAAACAGATCCGCAAAGCGCGCCCCGTTCACCCGCGCCCCAAGGCTGGAAAACACCGCCTGCCGCATCCCGTCCGTCGCCGGCCGCACCGCATCCCCCTTTGGGACATCCAACGTAACCCCGCGCGCCGCTCCTCCACTGATTCTCATACCGCCGACCGCACAAGCTCCCGTCACTCATGGCAACCGCATATCCCAGCTGCCCTCTCCCACCTGCCCCTTTGGCCCGCACCCCCGCGCTTGCACCCGCCTGCCGCCTGCGCTTGTTTCAATTTCTTTTATGCTTTCCGCAACCGGACGCAGCACCTTGCGCATCTTCGGCGAATTGGGCGACTTCGCCCGTTTCACCGCCCGAGGCTACACCTCCGCCATCGGCTCCCGCCGCTTGGGCCGCCGCCTCGCGCGCGCCATTTACGAGCAGGGCGTGCGCTGCCTGCCCGTCATTCTTATCGTCGGCACTTTCACCGGCCTCGTCCTCGGCCTCCAGGGCTACCACACCCTGAAGGGCTTCGGCTCCGCCTCCCTGCTCGGCCCGCTCGTTGCCAACAGTCTTATCCGCGAACTCGCCCCCGTGCTCGCCGCGCTGATGATCGTCGGTCAGGCTGGCTCTGCCCTCACCGCCGAGCTCGGCATCCAGCGCAACAGCGAGCAAATCGACGCTCTCGAGACCATGGGCATCGATCCCCACGGTTTTCTTGTAGCCCCGCGCCTGCTCGCCGCCCTCATCGTTTACCCGATAATGACCGCCTTCTTCGCGCTCATCGGCCTCGTCGGCGGCTGGATTTCCGGTTCCGTCCTCCTTCCCCTTCCGGGCAGCGTTTACTGGTCTTCCGTATACCGGGCTATCGGCCCCGAAGACGTTGCCCAATGCATCGTCAAGGCCCTCGTATTCGGCGGCCTCACCATCGCCCTCTGCTGTTACAATGGCTTCACTGCCCACCGCCGCTCGACCACTACCGGCGCCCGCGCCGTCAGCGCCTCCACCACCCGCGCCGTCGTTTTCTCCAGCATAAGCGTGCTTGCCGCCGACTACCTTATCACCTCCCTCCTCGTATGAGCAGCCCGGATACACCTCCGTCCGCACCGCTGCTCGAGGTCCGCGGTCTGTGCAAAAATTTCGGCGACCACACCGTCCTCCACGATCTGAACCTTGTCGTCCCGCGCGGCCGTCTTCTCACCATCCTGGGCAAGTCCGGCACCGGCAAATCAGTCCTCCTGAAATGCCTCGCTGGCGTGCTCGTCCCCGACGCCGGCGACGTTCTCTTCGAGGGCCGCCCGCTGAGCTCGGAGGACGCTCCCGGCCTCGCCGCCTTCCGCCGCCGTTGCAGCTACCTTTTTCAGGGCAACGCCCTGCTCGATTCGCTCACCGCTTGGGACAACGTCGCCCTCCCTCTCGAACAGGCCACCCTCCTCCCCAAACCTGAGATCCGCGCCCGGGTGCGCGACGCGCTCCGCCGCCTCGAGCTCGAGGCCGATGCCGACCGCTACCCGTCGCAAATGTCGGGCGGCATGCAAAAACGCCTCGCCCTCGCGCGTGCCTTGGTGACCCGCCCGGAGATCGTGCTCTTCGATGAGCCCACCGCCGGCCTCGACCCCATCCGCCGCAACGCCGTCTTCACCATGATCGCGCACTCCCAGCGCGAATTCGGCTTCACCGCCGTCGTCGTCACCCACGACCTGCCCGAGGCCCTCGCCGCCAGCGACCGCGTCGCCCTGCTCGTGGACGGCACGCTCTGCTTCAAGGGCGCACCGGCTGAGTTTCAGGATTCCGCCTCGCCCGCCGTCGCTGCGTTCCGCGACAGCGCCAGCCACCTCGCGGGCCAAATCGCCGCCATCCGTCGCGGAGAACCCGTCCCCGCCGACCTCGCATAAATGAACATTTTCGCCCCAATAATACCCTGACCCACGCGACGCCCCGCTAAAGTGGGATTCTCCGCCGGCCTCGCCTATCACATCTTTCTCCAGACTCTTTCTCTTAATCTTTCTCACTCCGAATCATTCGTTCTGATTCTCGTTCTCTAACCTTTCTCCAATCGCTTCCTCTTTCCCTCCCGGAAATCGTCCTCCTTTTGTTACCCATTCTCGTTTTCGACCCCCGAACCGCCGACTTGCCATGAACGCCTCGCCCACGAAATACACCCGCCTCGATCTCACCGTAGGCACCTTCGTCCTCGCTGGACTGCTCGCCCTTACCTTCCTCGCCATGCGCATCGGCGCGGGCAACTCCGTGAGCAGCGCCAGCACCACTTACCGCGCCAGCTTCACCAACCTCGGTGGCCTTGCCTCTGGCTCCAGCGTTATGATTTCGGGTGTCGTCGTGGGTCGGGTGGACAAAGTGGATCTCGACGAACGTTTCCACGCCATCGCCACGCTGCGTGTCCGCGCTGATTTGAAACTCTCCGCCGACACCACCGCCAGCATCCGCAGCAGCGGCCTCATCGGCGAAAAGTTCATCGCCCTTTCTCCCGGCGGAGAAGACGTCCTGCTCAAAACCGACGAACTCATCACCGACACCGAATCCGCCGTGGACCTCGAATCCCTCATCAGCCGCTTCGCCTTTGGCGGCGTTAAGTCACCCGACTCCTCCGATAAAAAATAGACGGCGTATTCCGATTTGCGTTCACTTTTAGGCTAATTTTCAGTGAGGAGGTGCCTGCACGCGATGGTTCGAAAGAGCGTCGCTTGCAAATCCCGGACTTCTTCAGGGCAGGGACGCAACTCGCCTAAGCCCGGGCACGGGTGGTTGAAGCCCGTCACGCTCAGACGAGGCCAGAGCGGGGATTCCCGCGCCGAAAGCCGCTTGGCCCGCGCCCACGAGGGCAAAACTTCCTTCATCCGCGAACGCCTCCCGCTGCGCGCCACCGCTCAACGCACCCGGCTCGCGGCGTTTTTCAAGAAGCTGCGCTCTGCCCGCCGCATTTGGCTTCCCTCCGCCTGCCCGCCCGCTTTGCATCAGCTTTTATTTCCCACATGAGCAACACTACCATCACCAGCATCACCGCCCGCGAGATCATTGATTCCCGCGGCAATCCCACCGTCGAAGTGGACGTCGTCCTCGCCGACGGTTCACTCGGCCGCGCCGCCGTTCCCTCCGGCGCCTCCACCGGCGAACACGAGGCCCACGAGCTGCGCGACGCCGACGTATCTGTAAAACAACTACCAAAGGGCGTCAACGGCAAGACCCGCTTTCTCGGCAAGGGCGTCCTCGGTGCCGTCGGCAACGTCAAGCAGGTCATCGCACCGGTCCTCGTCGGCCACGATGCCCTCGACCAGATCTACATTGATCAGCTCATGATCAAGCTCGACGGCACCAAGAACAAGTCGAAGCTCGGCGCCAACGCCATCCTCGGCGTCTCCCTCGCCACCGCCCACGCCGCCGCCAACGCTATCGGCCAGCCGCTCTACAAATACCTCGGCGGCCCGAACGCAAAAGTCCTTCCCGTGCCCATGATGAACATCATGAACGGCGGCGCGCACTCCGATGCGCCCATTGATTTTCAGGAGTTCATGATCCGTCCAATCAACTTCGACACCTTCTCCGAGGCCCTCCGCGCCGGCGCCGAGGTGTTCCATAACCTCAAAAAGGTTCTCAAGGCCAAGGGCCTTGCCACCGCCGTCGGCGACGAGGGCGGTTTCGCCCCCAAGCTCGCCTCCACCACCGACGCCCTCGACGCCATCGCCGAAGCCGTGAAGGGCGCCGGCTACAAGCTCGGCAAGGACATCACCCTCGCCCTCGATGTCGCCGCCTCCGAATTCTACGACAAAAAGACCGGAAAATACGTCTTCAAAAAGTCCAGCGGCCAGCAGTTCACCGGCGACGAATTCGTCTCCTATTACAAAGAGCTCTGCGCCAAATACCCCATCGATTCCATCGAGGACGGCTGCGCCGAGAACGACTGGGCCACTTGGAAGAAGCTCACCAACGCCTTGGGCGACAAGATCCAGCTCGTCGGAGACGATCTCTTCGTCACCAACGTCGAGTTCCTTAAAAAGGGTATCGCCACCGGAACCGCCAACTCGATCCTCGTGAAGGTTAACCAGATCGGGTCCCTCACCGAGACTCTCGACGCCGTCGAGCTCGCCCACAAGAGCCGCTACACCGCCGTCCTCTCCCACCGCTCCGGCGAGACCGAGGACGTCACCATCGCCGACATCGCTGTCGCCACTAACTGCGGCCAGATCAAGACCGGCTCCGCCTCCCGCACCGACCGCGTCGCGAAATACAACCAGCTCCTTCGCATCGAGGAGGAGCTCGGCTCTACCGGCATCTACGCCGGCCGCCTCTAATCCAGTAAACGGGGCCGCAATCGGCCTTTTTCTTGATTGCTTCAAAGCAGGCTCCTTTTCGGGGCCTGCTTTTTTATGCAAACAGATCACAACCGCACGTTCAGCGCGTATAACCGCTTCGCTACGTATTTTCCCGCTGGATCAACTCAAGCCGTTCGCCCTGGTTGCTATGGCCGAAAAGTCCTTGGGAATCTTCCGCTCCTCCTCCCGCCGTCGGCCAGACTGCAAACGCAAAACAACCCGAAAGCCGCTCGACTCCACTCCGCCGCTGCCTACCTCTTTTCTATCGGCATGTCCGCGCCCAAACTTATCATCGTTGTCTGCACCGCCAATGTCTGCCGCAGTCCCATGGCCGAGGCCCTCCTCCGTCATGCCCTGCGCGCCGAGCCGGAGCCGCTTCGTTCCTGTAAGGTTATCTCCGCCGGCGTCGCCGCCCGACCGGGCGAAAAGATGTCCGAAAACTCCCGCACCGCCCTCAGCAAGGTGGGTCTTCGCATCGACGAGCACCTCAGTCGGCTGCTCGACAGCCAACTCGCCGACCAAGCCGACTTGATTCTCTGCATGACCGAAAGCCACCGCGCGGTCATCCAACTCGCCCTTAATCCCGCCCCGGATAAAATCTACCTCTGGCGTGATTTCATGCCGGGCAACACCGACCGCGAGATCGGCGATCCTTTCGGCGGATCAATCCGGGAATACGAGGCCTGCCGCGATGAGATGGTCGACGCCCTACCCTCGCTACTCGCCCATCTCCGAAGTCTTTAAATCGCCAATCGTAAAGTTCCCTGCCCCCCGGTCCCTCATAGGGCCTTCGCCATTGGAAATTCACCATCTCGCACCGCCACCCTCTCGCCGCAGCCATTTCGCCGCAGGCAGCTTGACCTTCCTCGCATAGACCTTCGACTTTATTGCTTTTAACCATGTCCCTCAACGCTTCCCCCCTCCAGACCCTCGACCCCGAGATCTACGCGGCCATCTCCTCCGAGTTTGCCCGTCAGCAGAGCCACATCGAGCTCATCGCCTCGGAAAACTTTACCTACCCTGCTGTCATGGAGGCCCAAGGTAGCGTGCTCACCAATAAATACGCCGAGGGTTACCCCGGTAAACGCTGGTATGGCGGCTGCGAATTCGTCGACAAGGTCGAGCAGCTCGCCATTGACCGCGCCAAGATCCTCTTCGGTGCAGAACACGCCAACGTCCAGCCCCACTCCGGCTCACAGGCCAACTTCGCCGTCTACACCGCCGTCCTCCCCCTCGGCGCCAAGATCCTCGGCATGAACCTCAGCCACGGCGGCCACCTTACCCACGGTAATCCAGCCAACTTCTCCGGCAAACAGTATTCGTTCGTCCAATACGGCGTGCGCGAGGATACCGGCCTCATTGACTACGACGAGCTCGCCGCCACCGCTCTGCGCGAGAAGCCCGTCATGATCACCGTCGGTGCCTCCGCCTACTCACGTGTCATTGATTTCGCACGCATGGGCGAGATCGCCCGCTCCGTCGGCGCATTCCTCTTTGCCGACATCGCCCACATCTCCGGCCTCGTCGCCGCCGGCGTCCACCCCTCGCCCGTTCCCCACGCCGACTTCGTCACCACCACCACGCACAAAACCCTGCGCGGCCCTCGAGGCGGGTTAATCCTGTGCAAAGCGATCCATGCAAAGGCCATTGACTCCGCCATGTTCCCCGGCGGCCAGGGCGGGCCACTGATGCACGTTATCGCCGCCAAGGCCGTGTGCTTTGCCGAGTGCATAAAACCTTCCTTCAAAACCTACGCCACCCAGGTCGTCGCCAACTCCCGCGCCCTCGCCGCCGCCTTCACCGCGCGCGGCTACAAGATCGCCTCCGGCGGCACCGACAACCACCTCTTCCTTTTGGATCTCCGTCACAACCTGCCGGAACTCACCGGCAAAAAAGCCCAGGAAACCCTCGATCTCGCCCACATCACCTGCAACAAGAACACCGTCCCTTTCGAGACGCGTTCTCCCTTCCAGACCTCCGGTATTCGTCTTGGCACCCCCGCCGTCACGTCTCGCGGCCTGCTCGAAGCCGACATGGATGTGATAGCCCAAGCCATTGATACCGTGCTCAAGGCCATCGGAACCGCCGCCGAGTCCGACTCCCTCGCCATCGCCCGCGCCCTCATCGCGCCGCTTACCGCCAAGACGCCGCTACCCTACCGTCTTCCCTAAGCGCTCCAGACGTAGCGAAACAAATCCGTCTTTTCGCTACGGTCCATTTTTCCGCGCCGCCCGCGCTCAGCCCTCCCCCGACTGCGGAGCCTGCCTCCCGGCCTTCACTTCGGCGCGTATTCGTTTGCCCCTTACTTGAATCGCCTTCTGCCGGCGGCTTTTCGGACGGGCCTTGCGTCTGGCCTTCTCCACTGCCGCCCTCCGCACCGCCTCTGCCTCGCGCAATTGCGTTTCCAGCTTTTCGCAAAACCGCTCCCATGCCAGCGCCCGGTTCGCCGCTTGGCTGCGCTCTTCCTGACAACGCACTTCACAGCCGCTCGGCCGATGCCTCAAAACCACGGTGGACGAGGTCTTGTTAATCTTTTGGCCTCCCGGCCCGGCCCCGCGCACAAACTTCTCCTCCACGTCCCCGGCGAGCACCCCGAGCGCATCAAGGCGTTCTAGAATTTGCGTTGGTAAATCCATTATCGTGCTTTTCTCTGAAACCAATACCGCCCGCGCTTGTCTCGCGAGTAGGATTTCAAAACTTCAAACTGCCGCTCCCTGTTTTTCAAAAAAACCATGATTACCGGTCCCACTTGGTCCCTAAACCTCCGCGAAGAAATAGGCAAAGCCGTCCTCGGCCAAGAAGAGGTTATCGAGCGCCTGCTCGTCGCCTTGCTCGCTAATGGCCATGTCCTCCTCGAGGGCATGCCCGGCCTCGCCAAAACCCTTCTCGTCAAATCCCTCGGATCCGCCCTCGGCGTGCAATGCGAGCGCATCCAGTTCACGCCCGACCTGCTCCCGAGCGATGTCGTGGGCACCATGATTTACTCGCCGCAAGACGCCGCGTTCACCCCGCACCGCGGCCCGATTTTCGCCAACCTCGTCCTTGCCGACGAGATCAACCGCGCCCCAGCCAAGGTCCAGTCCGCCCTGCTCGAGGCCATGCAGGAACGCCAGGTCACCCTCGGCGGAACCACCCACCCGCTGCCAAAGCCTTTCTTCGTCATGGCCACCCAAAATCCCGTCGAACAGGAGGGCACTTACCCGCTGCCCGAGGCCCAAACCGATCGTTTCCTCTTCAAGCTCCTCGTGGACTACCCGTCTCTCGCCGATGAGACCGCCATGATGGCGCGCTGGGGCCAGGTGACCAAATCCCCTTCGCTAATGGCCGTCTCCAGCGCCGACGAGTTACTCCAGATCCGAGCCGCTGTGGACTCCGTCCATGTCGCACCCGCCGTTCAGTCCTACATCCTCGCCCTCGTCCGCGCCACTCGCGCCCTCGCCAAACCCGCCTCCGCCGGCCGCGCCCGCCACGTCAGCTACGGCGCTTCCCCTCGCGCGTCCCTCGCCCTCTATAGCTCCGCTCGCGCCCTCGCTTGGCTGCGCGGCCAAGATTTCGTCGCCCCCACCCTCATCCAGGAACTCGGGCCCGATGTCCTCCGCCACCGCATCGGCCTTACCTACGAGGCCGAAGCCGAAAACATCACGACCGACACCATCGTCGCCCAGGTCATCGCCCAAACGCCTATGCCAACAACCGGTGCTCATACGCCGGTAAATCCCAAACATCTCGAAAATCCTAAATTCTAACCGGCCCTTCGCGCACTTTGCGCGCCCCTATTTTTAGGATTCAGCCGCCTAGTATCTAGGATTTTTCGCCGCGCCAGATGTTCACTTCCGCCTCCAATTCCCCGCCCGCGCTCTCTTCCGCCTCCGCGCCACCCGCCCCCCTCGCGGCGCTGCGGCGCTTGGAATGGCGCGTCCGTCACGCCGTCGAGACGTCCCTAGGCGGCGGCTACCGCTCCGCCTTTCGTGGCCGCGGCATGGAGTTCGACCAGGTCGTGCGCTACGCCTACGGCGACGATGTCCGCGGCATTGATTGGAATGTCACCGCCCGTCTCGGTGAGCCCTATCGCAAAAAATTCGTCGAAGAGCGCGAGGTTACCGTCCTGCTCGTTTTCGAGGACACTCCCTCACTCCAATTCGGCTCCGGCAACGTCACCCGCCGCGAGGCCTTGCTCGAACTTGCCGGCCTCCTCCTCCTCCTCGGCGGCGTCAACCGCGACCGCGTCGGCCTCGCCCACCTCCGCCCTGGCCTCCCGCCAAAACTCTTTCCGCCCGTCCACGGTCGCGGCCCCATCCACCACCTCGCCGCCCACCTCTTCGCCGCCGAACCGCCCCCGCTCGCCTCCGGCTCCGATCTCAAATCTCAGATTTTAAATTTCAACTTGAGCGCGCTCAGCGCGCTCACCCCCCGCCACAGCATCGTAGTCTGGCTCTCCGAACACCCGGCACGCCCTCTCCCCGAGGGCTGGGCCGCCCTCTCCCGACGTTTCACTTTGCTCGGCCTGCGGGTGGACGACCCGTGGGACCGCACCTATCCCGAGGACGCCGACGACATCGCGGCCTTCGATCCGCTCTCCGGACGCCTCGTCACGCTTGGTCGAGGTCACGCCGAGCGCAGCGCCCACGCCCGCTGGCGCAAGGAGCGCGACGCCTCCTTCGCCACCCATTTCCCCGATCCGTTCTCCCGCCACGTCGTCGGAAACGATGAAAATCGCCTCGACTCCCTCGTCCGCTTTTTCCGCCGCCGCGAAGCCCGTTAAAACCTCCGGCCCATTCTCATTCTCTCACCCTTCTTCTTTCCACCGTCCCTCGCGTGCCCGGCTCCTTCTCCAGTTTACTCACTACTCCGCTCCCGCTCGGGGACTTTCAGTTTGCCGCCCCTCTCTGGCTCCTCGCTCCGCTGCTGCTCCTCCCTGTCTGGCTGCTCCGCCGCCGCCAACCCGTATCCGTGCTCGTGATACCCTCCGCCGCCGCCTGGACCGCCGGCCGCCGCCTCTCCGTCCGCCGCTGGCCCTACGCACTCGCCGCCCTCGGCCTCATCCTTCTCGCGATCGCCCTCGCCCGCCCCCAACGCATCGACGACCGCCGCGTCATTCGCGGCGAGGGCTACGATATCGTCCTCGCCCTCGATCTCTCCACTTCCATGCTCGCCGAGGATGGCGTGCGCGACGGCCGCCAAGTAAACCGCCTCGAAGCCCTTACCCCGGTCATCGAGGCTTTCATTCGCAACCGCCCCTCCGATCGCATCGGCCTGGTCGTTTTCTCTGGTCGCGCCTACACCATGGCGCCGCTCACCCACGACCACGCCTGGCTAGGCCGCCAGCTCGCCCGTATTCGTATCGGCCTCATCGAGGATGGCACCGCCATCGGCGACGGGCTCGGTCTTGCCCTTTCCCGTCTCACCCAAACTACCACCTCCGACGCCCCCCGCGCCGGTGCCTTCGCCATCCTCCTCACCGACGGTGCCAACAACAAGGGCCAGCTCACCCCCGTCCAGGCCACCACCCTCGCCACCGCCAAAAAGATCCCCGTCTACACCATCGGCGTCGGCCGCGATGGGATCGTTCCCTTCCCCACTTTTAACGAAGCAGGTCAACGCATCGGCACCGGCCGCATGATGTCCGACCTCGACGAGACTGAACTCCGCCGCATCGCCGCCACCACCGGCGGCAAATATTTTCGCGCCGACGACCCCGACGCCACCAACGCCGCCTTCCGCGCCATTGATGAAACTCAGAAAATCACCTTCGACGCCCGCTCCCAGCTCCTCACCACCGAGCTCTACTTCTGGCCCGCCGCCGCCGCCGCCTTCTGCCTCTTCCTCACAGCTCTCACCCGCCTCCGCCGGTCCCCTTAAACTTAATCTTTCAGCTTAAACTGGCGCCGCTGCATGACCTTCGCCCACCCTCAACTCTTCTGGCTCCTCGTCCTTCCTGCCGCACTCCTGCTCGCGAGCCTCCGTCGCGCCCGCACCGCGGCCGTCTCCGCTCACCCAAAAATCTCCCGAGTCCTCCTCCACTCCTCTCCCAGTTCCAACCCCCGCGCCACCGCGCACCGCACCGCCCGCCCCGTCGCTCTCGCACTCGCCCTCTCAGCCATTATCCTCGCCCTCGCTCGCCCCCAGGGCGCCACTCTTCCCGGTCTTGCCCACAGTAACGCCCGCGAGGTTCTCGTCGCCGTGGACGTCTCTCGCTCCATGCTCGCGGACGACCTTAAGCCAGATCGCCTCTCCCGCGCCCGCCTGCTGATCCGCGCCCTGCTCGACGAACTGAAGGGCGAGCGTCTCGGTCTCTTACCCTTCGCCGGCACCGCCTTTCTCCAAAGTCCACTCAGCTCCGACTACGAGATTTTCCGCACCTTTCTCGATGAGCTCGGCCCCGAAATGATTCCCGCCGGCGGCTCCAATTTCTCCGCCCTCCTCAAAACCGCCGCCGACGCCTTCTCGACCGGCGACGCCGATCGTTACCTCATCATTCTCAGCGACGGCGAGGCCCAGGACGATAACTGGCGCGCCCCCGCCGAGGCCCTCGCCAAACGCGGCGTGCGCATTCTCTCCCTCGGCTTCGGCACCCGCGACGGAGCCATGGTCCCCGATGGCAAGGGCGGTCTGGTTAAAGATCAGCGCGGCGCCGTGGTGCTCACCCGCCTCGACGCCACCACCCTCCGCGAACTCGCCCGCGCCACCGGCGGCGAATACCGCGACGCCACCACCTTCGTTGATCTGCCCGCCCTGCTCCGCGCCACCGTCGCCCAAGGCCGCGCGGGCGCCTTCGAGGAGACCGACGCCACCCGCCGTGTCGAATTGTTCCCTTGGTTCCTCGCCCCCGCCCTTCTCCTCCTCGCCTACGCCCTCTGGCGCGAATTCCCCACCGTGCCCACCCCTCGCAAAACTCAACTCCTCGCCGCCGCCCGCACCGCCCTCTGGCTCCTCGTCCTTCATCCGGCATTCGTCATTGATCATTCGTCATTCGCAGCGGAAGCCTCCCCAGCCGCGCCCGCGTCCGATCCGCTTGTCTCCCTTGTGGGTCAGCTCGCCACCGCACCAACCCTCGCCCCCGCCGACCTAGCACGCCTCGCCGAGCTCACCGCTTCAACCGGAGAAACCGCCCGCGCCGCCAAAAAAAACCTGCCCGAGGGCGCACTCCGCGATGCCCTCACCGCCATTGATTCCGGCAACATCACCGCCCCCTCCGCCGCCGACTGGCCCGCCCTTCGCAAACGCATCGAAACCCTCCTCGCCCCTCCACCCCAACCGCCAAAAAAAGACGAATCCAAGCCCCAGGATTCCGCCGATAAAAAAGACCAATCCAAAGACGATCAAAAGTCTGACCCATCGAAATCCGATAAGTCCGATTCCTCCGAAAACCAGTCCTCCCCATCCGATTCCAAAAAACCCGACGACCCGTCCGGCAGCCCCTCTGAATCTCAATCTCCGTCTTCAAAAGACGAGACCCCAAAACCATCCTCCGGCGACGACAAATCCACTAATTCGTCACCAGACGCCAAAGACCCTTCGTCGCCCTCCGCCCCCTCCACTGAAAAGCCCCTTTCCGATCTCGCATCCGACCCCAAGCAGCCTCCCGAAAAAGGCACCGATTCCACTCAGCCATCTCCCCCGCCGCCCGACGCGTCCACTCAACAGCAGGCGGGGGGCGTCGCCGCAGAAGGCACCACCGACCCGTCCGCCTCAGACCCCGCAAACGCAAACTCTGCTCTTTTGGTCCCCCGCCAAAAACTCGACAACGTCCGCGCCTCCGACTCCCCCGCCCGGCTGTATCAACTTCTTAACGACAGCGAATCCCCGCCCGGCTCCGCCACCCGCGCCGCTGGCCGCAAACAGGACTGGTAACACCCGGCGCCGCCTCCCACCGCACCTTCCCTCTTTTAAACTTTCCCTTAATCCGGCGGCGCTCGCGCTGCCCCAAACCATGCCTCGCTTCCTCCGCATCTTCTTCGTCGTCCTGTGCTGCGCCGCCACCGCCTTCGCCCAGTCCGCCCGCTGGGAGCCCGCCGGCGGCACCTTGCCGCGCGACCAGATCAGTCAGCTCGCCTTGGTTTTCGATAACTGCGAGCCCGCCTCCACGCCCGTCCTTCCCTCCATCCCGGGCCTCGAGTTCGGCACGCCCAACCGCTCCCAGAATAGCTCCTTCAATCTTTCCTTCGGATCCAAAGCAGTCAGCAGCAAAACCATCACCTACACCTACCCCGTTCGCCCCACCCAGCCCGATGGCGAGGTTCGCATCCCCGCCTTTACCATCACCACCGACGAGGGCGCCATGTCCGTCGCCGCCGCCGGTTACCGTATCGTCGCCGCCACCCTCGGCCAGACCGGCCTCGGCATTGATGAGGTCGTAAAGGCCCGCATTATCCTTCCCTCCGGTCCTGTCTGGGCGGGCGAGGTTTTCCCTCTCCGCCACACTTTGGAGATAGACGCCAACCGAGCCTACCAATCTGCCCCCGCCCTCGAATGGCCCGGTGTCCCGCTCTCCCTCGAGGATTGGTCCGCTCCCAAACCCGCCGCCACCAATGCACTCAAATTCGAGACTCGCACCACCCGCGCCCTCGCCCCCGCCTCGGGTCCCGTCGCATTGCCGTCGTCCAACCTCCTCGTCGGCATCGCCACCGGAACCGACATTTTTGGCCGCCCCACCGGCGATCGCTACAATGTCAGCAGCGCACCCGTCACCCTCGAGGTCCGCCCACTTCCCTCCCCCGCCCCCTCAGACTTCGCCTCTGCCGTTGGCCAGTTCACCCTGGAAAGTAAGGCCGTGCCCACCACCGCCGCCGTCGGCGAACCCATCACGTGGACGCTCACGCTCGCCGGCACCGGCAACTGGCCAGCGCTCAACCGCCTCCCTCCTCGCACGCTCTCGCGAGATTTCCGCGTCATATCCCCTCGCGCCCAAAAAACTCCCAAGGACAACTCCCTCTTCGACGCCTCCCTCGCCGAGGATTTGGTCCTCATCCCCACCCAAGCCGGCCCCGCTACCCTCCCCGCGCTCACCCTCAGCATCTTCAATCCCCGCACCGGCACCTACGAAACCCTCCGCACCGAGCCCATCACCCTCACCATCACTCCGGCCGCCGCAGCCAACCCCGTGCCCGGTGCCGTTCCCAACTCCGCCACGCCGCCCGCCGCACCCCCCGCCGACCTGAAGCCCCTTCCTTTGCCCCCTGCCACCCCGCTCCCGGGCGACCCCGTTACGTCTTCACCCGCCGAAGACTCAGCGAATACACCCCCGCTTGCCACCCGCACCATCCTCATCGCCGCACTTCTGCCCCTGCTTCTCCCACTCGGGCTCTGGCTGGTGCTCGCCGCCCGCCGCGCCCGCCGTCTCGATCCGCTTCTTCCCCGCCGCCAGGCCCACGCCCGCCTCGCCACCCTCACCACCGAGATTGAAGGCGCATCCACCTCAGGCACACCCGGCGCCCTCGCCGAACTCCTCCTTCGCTGGCAACAAGAGCTGCGCACGCTCTTCAGTCTGCCCGCCGCCCCGAGCCCCCGCGACCTCCCCGACCCCGTCTGGTCCGCCCTCTGGATCGAGACCGAGCGCGTGCTCTATCGCCCCTCAACAACCCTCGCCGCCGAATGGCCCGCCGAAGCCCGCGCCGCCGTCGCCCGCGCCACTCCCAAGCCCTTCCGCCTGCTCACCCTTTTCCGCCCCGCCCATCTCTTCGTCCGCGCTATCACCATCGGCTTGGTCCTACATTCGACCTTCGTCATTAGTCCTTCGTCCTTCGCCGCGTCTCCCTCCGCTCCCTACGCCGCCGGCAACTTCACCGCCGCCACCGCCGCCTGGCGCGAACAACTCGCCGCCGCCCCCACCGACTGGACCCTCCATCACAACCTCGCCCTCTCGCTTTCCCAGCAAAACGCTTGGGACGAAGCCACCGCTCACGCCGCGCTCGCCTCACTCTACGCCCCCGGCGAAGATGCCCCTCGCCGCCTGCTCGCGTTGACTCTGGCGAAGGCCACCTACCGCCCCGCCTTCGCCGATCTGTTCCCCTCCCCGCGCCCCACCGCCAGCGCGCTCCTCCGCCATCCCGCCGCCTTCGCCGGCCTGCTCGCACCGCGCACCTGGCAAATCCTCGTCATCGCCGCCGCGCTCCTCGCCGCGCTCGCCCTCTGCGCCCGCCTCACCGCCGCCTACGGCACTTCCTCTCGCGTTCTTCGACCGCTCGGCAATGGCGTGCTCGTGATCGCCGTCCTCACCCTCGCCGCCGCCTTGTTCGCCTTGCGTATTTTCGCCCCGGTTTTGCCGCGTGACTCCGTTCTTGTCTGGCAAAACACCACCCTCCGTTCCGTCCCCACCGAGGCCGGCGAACCCCAAAAGACCACCACCCTTCCCGCCGGCACTCTCGCCCGCACCGACAAGTCCTTCCTCGGCTGGCGCCGCGTGATTCTCGCCGACGCCACCACCGGTTGGACCCGCTCCACCCCGCTCCTTCCCCTTTGGCCTGAAACCGCCGCAAGCACTCCGCAGCCCAACCCACTTCCAGCGGCCCAGAACTAATCTCAGCCCCGTCCGAGTCCTCCCGGGCTCATCGTGGCCACCCCTAAAAGCCGCAGTTCAATAAAACCGCGGGTCGATCGAATTGAGCGAATAAAACACTGCTGAAAATTGGGTTATTTGTGCCAATTCGCACAATCTCACTACGCGCTTAAACTCTGTTTCCCCAAGTCGGTTGGTGATAGTTTACTTCCGAACCCGAAAATTAACCTTAAACTTCCTGCCGAATCTCGCCGCCCACGCAGCCGGCGCGGCGTCTGCCCATGCCCCTCAATACTCGCGAAGAAATCGTCCACAACTGGCTCCCCCGTTACACCGGCGTCCCACTGGAGGAGTTCGGCGACCACATTCTGCTGACCAACTTTCAGCACTACGTGAAACTCTTCGCCCAACAGCACCGCGTCCCGATCCGCGGCCGCGACAAGCCCATGCCCAGCGCCACCGCCGGCCGCATCACCATTATCAACTTCGGCATGGGCAGCGCCACCGCCGCCACCGTCATGGATCTGCTCTCCGCCATCTCGCCCAAGGCCGTGCTCTTCCTCGGCAAATGCGGCGGCATCAAACACCGCGCCGAACTCGGCGATTTCATCCTGCCCATCGCCGCCATTCGGGGCGAGGGCACCAGCAACGACTACTTCCCGCCCGAGGTCCCCGCCCTGCCCGCCTTCGCGCTCCAAAAAGCCATCTCCACCACCATTCGCGATCGCGGTCGCGATTACTGGACCGGCACCGTTTACACCACCAATCGCCGCGTCTGGGAACACGACGAGCCGTTCAAGGCCTACCTCAAAAAAATCCGCGCCATCGCCATTGATATGGAGACCGCCACCATTTTCACCACCGGCTTCTTTAACGAGATCTCCACCGGCGCGCTCCTCCTTGTCTCCGACCAGCCCATGACGCCCGACGGCATTAAGACTTCCGTCTCCGACCAGAAAGTGGACGCCGCTTACGTAAACGACCACCTTACCATCGGTATCCAGTCCCTAAACCAGCTCATCAACAAGGGACTCACCGTAAAACATCTCTTGTTTTAAGCCCGCCGCCCACGGGTTCGACGCAGCATGGGCTTGAACGTCGCGGAAGCGCGGACGCGCTTTTGTTCCTGCGGATCGTTTCCGAGTGCGGATCCTCAGCTCCGCACTTGAGAGTGCCCCAAGGCCCGACACGCGCCAATGCGTCCCGCCCATGGCCCCATGGGTTCCATGCGTTCCAGTCCCGCTGCCTCCCGTCTCCTCCCGCCTCCTCCCAATCCTTGTCACCTGCGCAGTGCATTTTCATTCGACTCACCCTGTATCCTTATTTGAGCTCAATCGTCCTCTGACATCAATGCGTCGCCCCTTTCAAATCCTCACCCCGTTCATCAGCCTACTCTGCGCGCACTTCCTGGCCTTCACTGCGCCGCTAGTCGCCCAAGACTCCTCCGAACTGGAGGCCGACTCGGCGGTGCGCTTCGCTCCGCCGGGCAATCAGAACCTAAGCCAGACGCCGCCAGCCCCCGCCCCCGCCGCGCGTCTCGCCGCCGCACCTTCCATCGCGAGCCTGGTGCCCGACCCCGCCACCCTTTTCGGCCCACTCATTCTGCGCGATGTCGGCCTGGGCGAGGTTCTCGATCTGGTCGAGCGTTTGACCACCCGCACCCTTCTGCGCCCCGCGTCCCTGCCCCCCGGCACCTACGCCCTCACCCTCGATAAACCCCTGCCCAAGGCCGACGCCCTCCGCGCCCTCGAAACCCTCCTCAACATGAACGGCGTGGGCCTCACCCCGCTCGGCGACCGCTTCCTCAAGGTCACGCCGCTCAATCTCATCCGCACCGACGCCCCCGATTTCATCCAGGGCTCCACCCTCGACTTGCCCCCCACTGGGCGTATCGCGGTCAAGCTCTTCACCTTGGAGTTCCTACGCGTCGCCGAGTTCGTCCCGCAAATCAGCCAGCTCATCAATCCCGCTCTCGGCGCAACTCCGGTTATTTTTGAGAAAAACAACTCCGTCCTCATCACCGATGGCATTAGCAACCTCCAGCGCATCGAGCAGATTCTAGTCACCGTCGACCGCCCCGCTTCTGCCGGTCTCGCCATCAAAACCTACACAATCGCCAACGCCAAAGCCTCCGAGCTCACCACTCAGCTCCGCAGCCTCCTCGGCGGCCCTCTCGCCGCACAGATCGGCACCGCCACCATTTACCAGCCGGATGATCGCACCAACTCGATCATCCTGATCAGCGACATTCGCGAGCAAAAGCTCTTCGACGAGCTCATCGCCAAACTGGATAGCGAAGCCTCCCCTAACACCCGCAGCGAGGTGATCTTCCTCAAACACGCCGCCGCCATCGAGGTCGAGGCCCTGCTCGCCAAACTCATCTCTGGCCAGACCACCGCCGCCCAACGCTCATCCTCCAAAACAAACCGCCTCTCGAACACCCGCCTGAGTCCCACCCCCGGCACCCCCGCCGCCGCGAGTGCTCCGCCCGCCCCCGCCGTCAACGCCGCCGCCAACGGGAGTTCCAAAACCGGCGGGTCCGAGGAGTTTTCAGATCTCCTCACCATCGTCGCGGACGAGCGCTCCAACGCCATCGTCATCGCCGGCACACCCAACGACATCCAACTCATCAAATCCCTCGTTGACCGCCTCGACGTCCTCCTCGCCCAAGTTCGCATCGAGGTCGTGATCGCCGAGGTCACGCTGTCGGACGACGCTTCGTCGGGCATCAGCGAGCTGGGGCTTAGAATTGAAAACAACAAGCTAACCGGAATTTCTGCGATCGCTCCAGGTGCCTCTATCGCTGGACCTAGCGGCACTGGCTACGCCGACATTAAGAATGTTGGTGCCGGCAATTTCGACCTAGAGGGCATCGTTAAGCTCACCACCACTCCGCGGAAATCGAACTCCTCCATCCTGCAGACTCCATCCATCGTAACGACCCATAATAAAGAGGCCGAACTCTTCGTCGGCGAAACTCGCCCCGTTATCTCCGGCACCACCAGCGGTTCCTCCGGTGCCGCCAGCGGGCTCACCAGCAGCTCGACCGTCAACCAGCAGGAAATCGGTATCCGTCTCCGCGTGCTCCCTCTCATCGGCAGCGGCGGCGATGTGCAGCTCGAAATCGAACAGGAGGTCGAGGACGTCCTCGGCACCGTGAAGATCGACAATAACGATCAGCCCCGCATCGGGCGCCGCACCACCACTTCCTTTGTGAGCGCCCGCAACGGCGACATCATTGTCCTCGGCGGCCTGCAACGCGCATCCGAGTCCCGCACCAATAGCCGCCTTGGGCCCATCCCTTGGATCGGCGATCTCTTCGGTGCCCGCAGCCGCACCAAGGGCCGCACCGAGCTGATTTTCTTCCTTCGCCCCACCATCCTCACCAACACCTCCCGGGATAACGTCGAGGCCATGAAGCGCATCGACTCCACTCCGCAGGCCAAGGATGTCCGCAAAATCCTTGAAGCGCGCCCCGCCGCCGCTCCTCCCGGCCAGCCTATCCCGCCCCCGGAGCTTCCCCCGCCCGTCCCGCCGTCCTCGAGCCGCCCCTCCGGCCCCAGTGGTAAACGGTAGGCCCCCAACCGCGTCCTCATGGAGGCTATCCTTGTCGGGCTGATCTCTGGTCAGGCTCCGGCTCCCGTCAGGCCCCACTCACTTCCCGCACCCGCTCAGGCTATGTCTTTCGTCTCGGATTCCACCACGTTCCCCACCCTCGCCCCCGAGGCCCTCGCCATCGTCGTCGAGGCCCCTCGCGCCGAGCGGCTGCTCGCCTTGGCTGCCGCCTTGGGCGTCTCCGCCGAGTCAGCCCTCGCCACCCTCGCCTCGACTTCCGGCCTGCCCTCGCTCGCCGATCCCGCCATCGATCCGGAGTCGCTCCGCGTCCTGCCCGCCCGCCTCGTCCATGAATACCAACTCATCCCGGTAACCACCAAGAAGCCCGACCCCGCCACTGCAGCAGCACCCGCCGGCGAAGAGATCGCAACCGCCGATCCACTCGCCCCTCTCCACCTCGCCTCCGCCTGGCCTCCCACCGCCGAGATCGCTGACTGGATCGCCACATTTACTTCCCGCCCTCTCGTCTGGTTCCTCGCCCCCGCCGATCGCGTCCGCGAGCTCATCGTCGCCAACTACGGCGTCGGCGCCGGCTCCCTTGAAGACGAGCTCGACGCCAACCTGCCCGCCCTCGCCGCCTCCGAGGCCGAGGCCGATGAGGATGCCGCCGTCGTCCGCTTCGTCACCGATGTCATTTCCCAAGGCATCACCGAGGCCGCCACCGACGTTCACTTTGAGCCGCAGGAGGAAGCCCTCCGCATCCGCTACCGCATCGACGGCCTTCTCGTCGCCGTGCCCGTGCCCGATAACCTCCGCCGTTTCCAGGACGCCATCCTCTCGCGACTCAAAATCATGGCGCGCCTCAACATCTCCGAAAAGCGTCTCCCGCAGGATGGCCGCATCAACTTTAAGGCAGGCACCACCGCCCTCGATATCCGCGTCTCCACCTTCCCCACTCTCTACGGCGAGTCCATCTCCCTGCGTCTCCTCAACCAGAAGAAAGAGGCCTACAACATGGACCGCCTCGGCATGTCGCAAGCCGAGCAGGCCGTCATCGGCAAGGTCCTCGACTACCCGCACGGCATCATCCTCGTCACCGGTCCCACCGGCTCGGGCAAATCCACTTCGCTCAACGCGTTTCTCCGCAAGATCAACTCTCCCGATCTGCGCATCGTCACCATCGAGGACCCGGTCGAATACGAGGTTCCCGGCGCCAACCAGATGCAGACCCGCGCCGAGATCGGCCTCACCTTCGCCTCCGCCCTCCGCTCCGTCCTGCGTCAAGACCCCGACGTCATCATGGTCGGCGAGGTCCGCGACCTTGAGACCGCCGAGATCGCCATTCGCGCCTCGCTCACCGGTCACTTGGTGTTCTCCACCCTCCACACCAACGATGCCCCCGGCGCCATCACCCGTCTCATTGACATGGGCGTGGAGCCTTTCCTCGTCGCCAGCGCCGTCGAGCTCGTCATCGCCCAACGCCTCGTCCGCCGCCTTTGCCCCGCCTGCACTCAGCCCGCACCGATCGACCAAGCGCGTGTCCAAGCCGATCTCGTCGCCCTTGGTCTCCCGGCCACCCTCGCCGACGGCGTCACCAAGCTCAACGCCCCCGTCGGCTGCCGCGCCTGTCGCAACACCGGCTACCGGGGCCGTATCGGTATTTTTGAAATTCTCCACCCCAAGCCGCTCCACGACCTCATCGTCAAACGCGAGTCCGGCCGCGCCCTCACCGAGCAAGCCATCGCCAACGGCATGACCACCCTCGCCGAATCCGGCTGGGAGCGCGTTCGCAACGGCCAGACCACCTTCGACGAACTCCTCCGCGCCCTGGCGACGACTGATTAACTTTTAGAAGTTAGCCGCCCGTCCCCAGCCCCTGGCTCATGCCCCTCTTCAACTACACCGCCCGCCCTCTTGCCGGAGGCGCATCCACTTCGGGTTCCCTCGACGCCCCATCGCGGCGCGATGCCTTGCGCCGCCTCCAAACCCGCGGCCTGCAACCCACCTCGCTCGAGGAATCCGCCGGAGGCAAACCCGCCCGCGCCAAATCCTCCGCCCCCTCGCCCTCCCCTCCCGCGAAAACCGCCTCGGTCCAGTCTGCCGTCTCCAAAGCCGCCTTCGAGCCCACCCGCAAAGAGCGCCTTCCCTTTCTAGAAGCCCTCTCTGATCTCGTGCGCGGCGGTCTCTCCGCTGGCGAAGCGATCCGCCTGCTTTCCATCCGCGTGCAGCAACCACGCCTGCGATCCCTCTGCACCGCCCTATGGAGCTCGCTCAGCGAGGGCCAGACCCTCTCCGTCGCCCTCGCCGCCCATCCGCAGGTCTTCGATGGCCAGACCATCAATCTCGTCGCCGCCGGCGAGGCCACCGGAAATCTCCGCGACGTCCTCGACCGCCTCATTGCGCACTTCACCGAGCAGCAAGAGCTCCAGGCCAAACTCTTCGGCGCCCTCGCCTATCCGGTCTTCGTCTGCTTCCTCGCGGGCGGCGTCATTCTCTTTTTCCTGTTTTTCCTCCTTCCCCGTCTGCGCGGCCTGCTTACCTCGCTCGGCGGCGAGCTACCCTTCGCTACCAAGGTCCTCGTCAACCTCTCCGAATTTGCCCTCCACTACGGCGCCTTCGCGCTCATCGGCGGAGTCATCGGTGCGCTCTCCTTCTGGCAATGGCGCCGCACGCCCGCCGGCCGTCTCGGCTCCGACGAGCTCGCACTGACTCTGCCCGTGATCAAAGGCTACGCGATCCGCAGCTCCGTCCTCAACTTCGCCCACACCCTCGCCGTCCTGCTGGAGAACGGCATTACCACCGCCGAAGCGCTCCGCCTCGCTGAGAAAACCATCGCCAACGAGGCCGTCCGCGCCCGCCTGCGTGAAGCCACCGATCGCGTGCTCGAAGGCGAGTCGCTTTCACTCGCCCTCGGCCGAACCCAGATTTTCGCCCCGCTGCTGCTCGACCGTCTCGCCGTCGCTGAGCAGACCGGCAACCTCGCCCCCGGCCTGCGCGACATCGCCCGCAGTTGCCGCAACGACCTCGACCGTTGGTTAAACACGTTTACCAAGAGCATCTCCGCCGGCGTGCTGGTGGTCGCCTTCAGCTTCGTCGCCTTCATCGCGTATGCGATTGTGAGCGCCGTCTTCCAGGTAAGCTCCAGCTTCCGCTTCTAACGCCCCTTTCGTCCTTCTCTTTCTCTTCATACGTAGCGGAACGGCGGACGCCGTTGCGTCCGATTCCGCCTCCGAACCGCAGCATCCCGCAAGCGTGACCCGTGATTTCTAAATCCGATCTCCATGGCGGGACGCCCACGCCACTTTTTCCGACGTAGGCTTGAACGTGAGTTCAAGGGGGTCGCCGCCGTGCAGGGGAGGGAGCTCGCTCCCTCCCCGCCCGCCCGGGCCGCCTCTAGGCGGCCTGCTGGGATTGTTTGTCTTGGGGATGGGGTTGGTCGCGATAGACCCCCGAGGGCGTTCGTCCGTAGTGGCTGCTGTGAGGGCGGTGGTCGTTGTAGAAGCGGAAGTAGGCACCGAGGATGCGTTCGGCCTCGAGGACGTTGGAGTAAGCCTTGAGGTAAACCTCCTCGTATTTCACCGAACGCCAGAGTCGCTCGACAAAGACGTTGTCCAGACAGCGTCCTTTCCCGTCCATCGAGATCTTGATGCCGTGGGCCAGCAGCACCCCGGTAAATTTCGAGGAGGTAAACTGACAGCCCTGGTCGGTATTGCAGATCTCCGGCACGCCATGGAGCTGGATCGCTTTTTTCAGGACCCGCACGCAAAACGCCGCGTCCAAAGTGTTGGACAACTCCCAGGCCAGCACGCAGCGGCTGTGCCAGTCTATCACCGCGCATAGATACGCGAACCCTCCGTGCACGGGGATATAGGTGATATCGGTGGCCCACACTCGGTTGGAGCGCAGCACCTGAAGTCCCCGCAGTAAATACGGATAGACCCGGTGCGCCGCGTTGACGCGCGAAAGTTGGGCTTTCGGTAAATCGCCTCCAGTTCCATCACTCGCACGAGGCGCTGGGTGCGCTCGCGATTGATCCGATCGCCCTGACGGCGCAGGGCCCGCATCATCTGGCGCGATCCATAAAATGGACACAACAGATACAGCTCGTCGATGAGCTTCATGAACTGGAGGCTTTGGGGCGAAACCAGCCGGGCCTGATGGTAGTGCGTGGCACGCGGCAGGGCCAGCAGTTGGCACTGCTGGCTCACGCTCAAGCGGGGGTGAATTGGCTCGACCATCGTGCGTTTCTCAGCCGTGGAGCTGCACAGATTTTTTTCAACCACTCGAGTTCCATCTCGAGCTGGCCGATTTTCTAGTAGAGCTGGGCTTCCTTTTGCGCCGCTTCCGCCACCCCGGGCGGCGCTTTGATCGCGAAGACTTCGGGGAGCCGTTCGAGCACCTCTTTCTTTCATTGGCTCACTTGCACGGGATCAACCTCGTGACGTGCGGCTATCGTATGCACCGGCTCTATGCCTTTAGTGCTTCCAGCCCAACTTAAGCTTTGAATTCTGGACTGAATCTCCGTCGGTTTTTATTGGACATGTTTTGGATCGTTTTTCGGGTTTAGGTTTAACGATCCCTCCTGTCCAGTTTTCGGGGCCCACCTCATCATCGCGGCCGAAAGGCTTTGGACCTCTCCAGAAAAGATCTCCGGCCTAATCCACTCCTGGCTTTCCGATAAAGTAAACTGTGGCGCTCAAACCTAAAGTCTATTTATTAAGGGACGTTGATATAAGGCCGTTTGTATCACACTACAACAAACCGCTCCCTTGTATAGTCTATTTATCACGGGACGTTGGCATGACGCCGAAACCCAAATTCTACGGCCCCGGGCCTGACGCCCCAAAAAAGCAGAAGGCCCGGTTATGCTTTCGCACAACCGGGCCATAGACCTGGCAACGACCTACTCTCGCGGGGCCTAACGCCCTACTACCATCAGCTGCTCGGGGCTTAACGGCCGTGTTCGGGATGGGAACGGGTGG
>CAMDHP010000019.1 GCA_945898185.1 Akkermansia muciniphila
TTCTGGCTCCGCAAAGATCTCACCGCCGCGCAACGCGAGGCGTTTCGCAACACAGGCTTGGAGTCGCTCCGCGCCGTGCCGAGCGTGAGCCAGTTGTTCATCGGCAGCCCCGCCCCCATTCCGCCCCGGCCGGTGGTGGATGCGAGCTACGATTTCGCGATCACGGCAGTGTTCGCCGATAGGGCTGCCCATGACGCCTATCAGATTGATCCGGTGCACAAGGCCTTCGTCGCCGACTTTAAGGCGAATTGGGAGCGAGTGCAGATTTACGACGCAGTGTGAGGCGGTATTAGGTCTTGAGAAGACAAATGATGTTCATTTTCCGCGAAAGCTGCGGACCTCAGTTTGTATTTTAGGAATACCAAGGGCTCACAGGACGGGCATTCAGGTGATTGGGAAGTCACGGCGGCCTCGAACAGCAGCCATCCGATAACGTAGGAACGGGCGGGCGTTGATTCGTTGGGATGGAAACCGAAATCAATCGGTTTTCACATGTTGCCCAGGGAGTTAGGCAATAAAAAGCCCAGCCTCGGAAAGAGGCTGGGCGGTTTTTATTAAATCAGCTTAAAAATCAGGTGCCGCTGCCAGCGACAGCGGAGCCGCTCGCGCCGCCTGGAGCCTCTTCGACGAATTTCTTCGTTGTTGCAGAAGACTTTACCGTCGCTTTGATTACGTTAGTTTTTGCACCAGCCGAGTCAATTAACTCACCAGTCGTTGGTGAAGCGCCTAAGCTACGAAACCACTGCACATTACCGCCCAAGAAAACGATGTGGCCACCATCGGTGCCATAGACGCCAGCCGTCGCATCCCAAGTTCCGGTCGTAGGCGTGAGGATGCCGCGGGTATATGCGATCGGGGTTGTAGCTGAGTCGGCGGTGTTTAAACCTAGGACTACGCCGTAAGAAAGGGACAGTGCAGCGAAGCCGGTGCTAAAGTCTCGTGATGCTCCCGTGGGGGTGTTGATGGTAGATGCACCTGCGGTGAGTGCGCCTGAACCTTTGTCATTGGTGTTAACCCAGATATTAGCGTCATTCAGACCACCTCCCACTGAGAGAGCTGCGGCAAATCCATCAACGGTCTCTCCGGCCGCGGCTGTCGCGGCAGTTCCGAAGCTTGTTCCGGGGGTGACGTTAGTCCACCTGGGAAGCTGATCCCTGTTGTCTGACGCATAGATCAACGAAGCCTGGCCTATTTGACGGAGGTTGCTGCTGGCAACCGTGCGGTTGGCGGTCTCGCGGACCTTACCCACGGTGGGGATAATGATCGCGGCGAGGATGCCGATGATCGCGATGACCGTCAGCAGTTCGATTAGAGTGAAGCCTTTGCGGAGACCTTTGATAGATGTAGTCATGGGTAGAATTGAAGCGAGAGAATGGTCAGGGAAATTTGGTTTTTACAAGGAGTATTTTTTGAAGATGTTCATTTTATCGTGAACTCTGATGTGATGCTCGGATATCGGTAAAAATCCCACAACCTCTATGTCTATGTCGGCGGTCTTGGCGAGGAGTCTGGTTTCTTAAGCGCTCTGTTTCACTCGGATGATTTGGGTCGTTCGCGGTTGTTTGGAACCGGCGATTTTCGGCTGAGTGTTTGGTTCGGCGGAACACGTCCGCCTCGGCTTAACGGTGCGGTTTTCGACCTTTACCCTAAACCTAGGGGCTCGACAAGCTCGCGTCGGACAATCAACGCTCCGCCGCGATGAAGATTTATCTCGATGGCAAGTTCGTCGATCAGGCGGACGCAAAAATCTCCGTGTTCGATCACGGCCTCCTCTACGGAGACGGCGTTTTCGAGGGCATTCGCCTCTATCATGGCAATATCTTCCGGCTGGATGCCCATCTGGAGCGTCTCGAATACTCTGCCAAGGCCCTCCTCTTGAAAATGCCCTGGTCGCGCGCCGAAATCTCCGAAGCCACTGCCGAAACCTGCCGCCAAAACGGCCTCACCGACGGCTACATCCGCCTCGTCGTCACGCGCGGCGTCGGCGACCTTGGCCTGTCGCCCTGGCTCTGCCCGGTGCCTTCCATCTTCATCATCGCGGCCAAGATCGCGCTGTATCCCGCCGAGCACTACACCACCGGCCTCAGCATTTGCACGGTCGCGACCCGCCGCATGAACCCAGCGGCGCTTCCGCCCGCCGTCAAATCGCTCAACTACCTCAACAACATCCTCGCCAAAATCGAGGCGAAGCAGGCCGGCTGCCTTGAGGCGATCATGCTCAATGACCAAGGCTACGTCGCTGAGTGCACCGGCGATAACCTCTTCATCGTCCACAAAGGCGAGATTCTCACCCCCGCCGCGTCGCAGGGCGCGCTCAAAGGCATCACCCGTGACACCATCTTCGACATCGCCGCCGAACTCAACATTCCGATGCGCGAGTCCAACCTCACTCGTTACGATGTGTGGAACGCCGACGAGTGCTTCCTGACCGGCACCGCCGCCGAAGTCATTCCGGTGTTCAAGCTTGATGGTCGCGAGATCGGCACCGCCAAGCCGGGCACAATCACGGGACGCGTGCTCGAGGCTTTCCGTCGTCGCGTGCTGGTCGAAGGCACCCGGATTTGATGTGTCTCTCCGTTAGGGAAGGCAGGAACGGGCCGCTGGGCCGTTCGCGCTGGAGTTCGTTAGCCTTTTGATTACGCGGCGATCCCCGCGGTCCCGACCTACGAGGCTCGGAATATTCCGTCACTTGTGAGCTATCCGGCATCTTTCCGGCACGCGACATTGTGGCGCAGGCGAAACATTCGTCGTGCGCCTGCGCGGCTCGCCTGATTTTTTCTCTTTAAAACCGCGCCACCGAAGTGGGCCGTTTACGTCCCGGCATGACGTATGCGACATCGAGCTTTGCGGTTCACGTCTTGTTCGCCGGTTTTTATCGTTCCGGACTCGAAATTCATCCCTTTCATCCTACACTTCTCTTATGGCCAGTCCTCTCAAATGTGATCTCTGCGGCAAACCCGCCACGGTGCATCTCACCCAAATCGTGAATAGCAAGATGCACAAGGTGGACCTCTGCGAAGCGTGCGCCCAAGCCAAGGGCGTTACGGATCCGGGTGGCTTCTCCCTCGCCGATCTGTTGCTCAAGGCGTCCATGAACCCCGACGCCTCTGGCGCGGTCGAGGCGGGTAATAGCGGGGCAGCAGTTTGCCCGTCGTGTGGTTTCACTCCTAGTGATTTCAAGAAACACGGCCGCTTCGGCTGCCCGCAGTGCTTTCGCACGTTTGCGGGCATGGTCACCCCCATGTTGGATTCGATGCACAAGGGAACCCGCCACGTGGGCAAGGTGCCGCACCGGGCGATCGAGCGGCGCAGCCTACATGATCGTTTGGTCGAGCTTGAGGCTGGCCTCATCGCCGCCATCAAGGCCGAGCGCTACGAGGACGCCGCCCGCCTCCGCGACGAACTCCAGCAACTTCGTCAACCCGCCGCCTCGCTCGACCTCACTCGCAACGCCGCCCCGGCCTCGCCCCCCGCCGCCACTTCTTCGTCAGCCCGCTGATCCCGTCATGAAAATCTCCGCATTACTGGCCACTCCTTCCGAGCTCACCGACACGGCCAGCTCGAAATGCGCGGTCGTGCTCATGACGCGCATCCGCCTCGCGCGAAACCTCGCCGGCCACTCCTTCCCTGGCTGGGCCAAGGAACCGCAGCGCGAGGACATCCTTGCCCGCTGCCGCGAGGCCGTCGGTGCCACGTCCGCCATGAAGCGTTCGGTCAACTCTCCCGTTGCCGACCTCTCCGATCTCGATAAACAAATCCTCGTCGAACGCCACCTCATCTCCCGTGAGCTCAGCGGGACCAAGCGCGGCGCCGGCATTGTCATCAATCGCGACCAGACGTGCTCGGTCATGATCAACGAGGAGGACCACCTTCGCATCCAGGTTTTGCGCGCCGGCTTCCAGTTGAAGAAAGCGTGGAGTCAGATCGACGCCATAGACTGCGAGATTGAGGAGCGCCTCGACTATGCATTCGACCCCGAGCTCGGCTATCTCACTGCCTGCCCAACCAACCTCGGCACCGGTATGCGCGCCTCGGCGATGATGCATCTGCCTGCGCTGGTGATCTCCAGCCAGATGGAAAAGGTCGTCCGCGCCGTGAACCAGCTCGGCATGGTCGTGCGTGGTCTTTTCGGCGAGGGCTCGGATGCCTCCGGTTCGATTTTTCAGATATCCAACCAGACCACTCTCGGTGAGTCCGAGGAGGCGATCCTCAAGCGCCTTGGCAGCGTGCTCCAGTCCATCGTCGAGCACGAACTCAACGCCCGCGAAAAACTCCTCGAGGTCGATTCAGGCAAACTTTTCGACAAGATCGGCCGCGCCTACGGAATTTTGCAAAACTGCCATCAGCTCACCTCCAGCGAGGCGATGAACTTGCTCTCGTTGCTCCGTCTCGGGATTGATCTGGGGCTGTTCCCCGAGGCCAGCCGCGCCGTCACCGACCGCCTCCTGATCGAGGCCCAACCCGGCCACATCCAGGCCGTCGGCGGCCTCGATTTGGAGTCTGCCAAACGCGACGCTCTCCGTGCCGAACGCATGAGATTGGAGTTCAACGATTTCGCCCGGCCCGATTTTAGCTTACATCAAAAAACCTGACGCAACAGGTATGCCCTAACCCGTCTGGTCCAACTCATCCCTTCAAACCGTCCCTTCCCTCTCGAAACCCTACTCATTTTATGGAACCGATGAACAACTTCACTCCTCGTGCACAGCAAGTCCTCGCCCTCGCTCGAAAAGAGGCTGACCGCTTTCACCACAACTACGTCGGCACCGAGCACCTCCTGCTCGGCCTGATCAAGCTCGGCCAGGGCGTCGCGGTGAGCGTCCTTCAGAAGATGGGCCTCGATCTCGAAACCGTGCGCGGCGCGGTCGAGAAGCAGGTCGGCACTGGACAGGAGACCAAGAACCAAGGCTCCATCCCTTACA
Organism: Akkermansia muciniphila; assembly: GCA_945898185.1. GTDB lineage: Bacteria > Verrucomicrobiota > Verrucomicrobiia > Opitutales > Opitutaceae > IMCC26134_A. Next base: position 4,923 of record CAMDHP010000019.1, read on the forward strand.
CGCCCCGCGTCAAAAAGGTTCTCGCCCTCGCCGGCAAGGAAGCCAAGGCGCTCAGCCACTCTTACGTCGGCACCGAGCACATCCTGCTCGGCCTGCTTCGGGAGGGCGAGGGCGTCGCCGCTCGCGTGCTGAAGTCCCTCGACATTGATATCGAGCGCACTCGCAACGAAATCCTCCGCGAGCTCGACCCGCAGTTCTCTGGCGGCGAAGAAGGCGCATCCGGCGCCGGCGACGGTGCCGGTGGTGACAAACCCGGTTCCGGTGGCGAGGAAGCCGCCGCCGGCAGTGGTGCCGCGCGTGGGGATGACGGCAAAAAGGACGTCAAAACTCCCGCGCTCAAGGCCTTTGGTCGCGACCTCACCGAGCTTGCCCGCAAGGGCGAGATGGACCCCGTCGTCGGGCGCAAAAACGAGATCATGCGCGTCATCCAGATCCTATGCCGCCGCACCAAGAATAATCCCGTGCTCATCGGCGAGGCTGGCGTGGGCAAGACCGCTATCGTCGAAGGTCTCGCGCAGGAGATCGTCGCTGGCTCCGTGCCGGAGATCCTCGCCGACAAAAAAGTCATCACCCTCGATCTCGCGCTGATGGTCGCCGGCACCAAATACCGCGGCCAGTTTGAGGAGCGCATCAAGGCCGTGATGGACGAGATCAAGCGCGCCAAAAACATCATCCTCTTCATTGACGAGCTCCACACCATCGTCGGTGCTGGCGCTGCCGAGGGCGCGATGGATGCCTCCAATATCTTCAAACCTGCCCTCAGCCGCGGCGAGCTCCAGTGCATCGGCGCGACCACCCTCAACGAGTATCGCAAGCACATCGAGAAGGACTCCGCCCTTGACCGCCGTTTCCAAAACGTGAAGGTTGAGCCACCGTCTGTCGAAGACACCATCACCATCCTCAAGGGCATCCGCGGCAAGTATGAGGATCACCACAAGGCGATCTTCACCGACGCCGCGATCGAGGCCGCCACCAAGCTCTCGGATCGTTACATCACCGGTCGCTTCCTGCCCGACAAGGCCATCGATGTGATGGACGAAGCGGGCTCCCGCGCTCGCATCACCTCGCTTCGCCGCCCGCCCGCGCTCGAAGATTTTGCCAAGGAAATCGAGGAGGTCTGCGTGAAGAAAGAGGACGCCATTGCAAAGCAGCACTTCGAGGAGGCCGCCAAGTTCCGCGACGAGGAGAAACAACTCCGCACTCGCCTTGAGCAGGCCACCGACGAGTGGAAGAAATCCCGCGAAGAGAAGCGCGTCACCATTGAGGAAGATCTGATGTTGAAGGTCGTCGCCGAGTGGACCGGCATTCCGCTATCACGTATGGAAAAGAAGGAAAGCGAGAAGCTGCTTAACCTCGAGGCCGAGATTCAGAAATCCGTCATCGGCCAGGAAGCTGCTTCCATCGCCATCGCCCGTGCGCTGCGCCGTTCGCGTGCCGATTTAAAAGACCCGCGACGCCCGATCGGCTCATTCCTCTTCGTCGGCCCCACTGGCGTCGGCAAGACCGAGACCGCCAAGCAAGTCGCCGCCCAGATGTTCGGCAAGCAGGAGGCTCTGTTGCAGATCGATATGAGCGAATACATGGAGAAATTCGCCGTCTCCCGCCTCATCGGCTCGCCTCCCGGCTACGTCGGCTACGAAGAGGGCGGTCAGCTCACCGAGGCCGTGCGCCGCAAGCCCTATTCCGTGATCCTGTTCGACGAGATCGAAAAGGCCCACCCCGATGTCTTGCAGCTTTTGTTGCAAATTCTCGAAGACGGCCGCCTCACCGACTCGCTCGGGCGTCAGGTGGATTTCCGAAACACGATCATCATCATGACATCGAACGTTGGCGCGCAGCTCCTGATGCGCCAGACCTCGATGGGCTTCGCCGCCGCCGGCTCCGGTGCCTTTGGCGATCACGAGAAGATGCGCGAAAAGGTGCTCGATGAAGCGAAGAAGATATTCAAGCCCGAGTTCCTCAATCGCATCTCCGACATCGTGTTTTTTCGCCCCTTGGCGAAGACCGATCTCTTCAAGATCGTGGACATCGAGCTCGCGAAATTCACCGCCCGCCTCGCCGAGCGGAAGATCACGCTCACCTTCTCGGCCGAGGCCAAGGAGTTGCTCATCGAGAAAGGCTACGACGAGAAGATGGGTGCCCGCCCGCTGCGTCGCGCGGTGGAGCACTTCCTGGAAGACCCCTTCGCGGAGTCGTTGTTGCGCGGTGACCTCAAAGACGGCGAAGCCCTGCACGTTATCCGGGTCGGCGAGCTTCTTGAGTTTAAGCAAGCAACGCCCAGTGCCTCCTCGCCCTCCGCCGATACCGGCGTGGTGCCCTGAGGCGAGTCCTCGGCGACGCCAAAAACAAAAGCCGGACCCCTCGCGGTCCGGCTTTTTTAATTTGTGTGAGGCGCGAATAATTTCTGCTTGTCCGTAGCTTGATGCGTAGCGGGGAGCGTCATGCGACCCGTTCAGATTCCGACCTCGGGTCGCTTCGCGTTCCCCGCTCCCTGAGAAAGCTATGGCAATCGCCAAGCTCCGACGCTCCCTCACTTCCCGTGCCCCATCCGCACGATGAGATCGAAGTGCGCCTTGCTCAGCGGCATCACGGAGAGGCGGCTCTGGCGCAGCAGTGGCAAATCCGTGAGGCGCGGTTCGGCCTTGATCTCGGCCAGCGTGACGGGGTGCGGCAAGGCGGTGCCGAGCGCGAGCTCCACCGCCGACCAATCGCCCTCGGTCGCGGAGGGGTCGGGGAAGGAGGTGCACTTCACCGAGGCGGTGCCAAGCACGGCCTTGGTGGTAACACTTGCGTAGAATAACACCTGGTCGCCCACTTGCATCGTGCGGAGATGATTGCGGGCCTGATAATTTCGAACGCCGTCCCAGACGGTGCGGCCGTCGCGCTCGAACGTTTCCCACGCGTAGGCCTCGGGTTCGGTTTTCACTAGCCAGTATTGGTTTGTCATCGTGGTTCCCATCAATGGCGTGACTTACATGGAGGCAAATCAGTCCGAAAAAAATCCTGACCACGCCGTTCAAGCCCGCCGAGCAAAACGTGTTATCGTTATCGCGATGGTCATCATGGTTGTGCTGCCGTGCTTGCTGTTTCTCGCGATTCATAAATGACGGAGGTTTAACTTTTATTAATCGCACCCTTTTCCCGATCCGCATAGTCTTCACCTTACTGTGCGCGCTCGCGGGCCTGCTCGTCTGTTACAGTGTGCCGGAGTCGGATGGGCACCAGTCTCTCGCCGTGCTCCTCGGTTCGCTGCTGGGGATGCTACTGGTGCTGGTGGGCGTGATGCTGAAGGGGTTTTCGCTGCGCGGCTTGTCGGCCATCAGCTTTGGCCTCTCGGTGGGGCTTGTCATCGCCTACGCCATCACGATTTCCCCGCTGCTGGAGCGTGGCGATCCGCAGATGATTTTCTTCGTGCGGCTGGGTTTGTTTCTGGCGGCGCCTTACCTTTGCATCGTGATCGCGCTACGAGGAAAGGATGAGTTTAATATGGTTATCCCCTACGTGCGCTTTGTGCAGCATGAAGTGGAGGTTCCTTTGATCGTGGTGGATAAGAGCCTCTCATTGATGGCCGTATTGCCCGGATTTGTCAGAGCGAATTTGCGCCCGGAGCCTTGGTGATCCCGCGCTTGGCATTGCAGGAACTGCAGACAGGGGCGGACTCGGCCGACCCGCAACGCCGGCAGCGTGGTCGTCGCGGTCTCGATGTGTTGGGGGAGTTAAGGGAAATCAGGAACACTGATCTCCGCATTAACGAGAGCGAAGCCAAGCGCGGCGATTTGGAGGCAAAGCTGGTTTTCATCGCCTCATCGCCAAAGGCGAAGCTCATCACCACAGATCAGGGCCTTATACAAATAGCCCGGTTTTAGGGCGTGATTTGCCTTCATCCAGGGGACTTGGCGCGCGCGGTGCAGTCTTCGTATCAGATCGGCGAGGTCATTGACGTCGAGGTCGTCAAGCCCGGCAAAGACGAGGGGCAGGCGGTCGGCTATCTGGCCGATGGCTCCATGGTGGTTGTAAACGATGCTTTAGCATCGGTTGGCCTGACTATATCGGCTGAAATCATCAGCGTGTTGCCGTCCGGCGCGGGCCGGATCGTTTTGCCCGGATACTTAGTCAATCCTGAGGCTTCTGCGTCCCGCTTGGTGCGGCGACTTCGAGGAAAGACGCGAGCGCCGGATCCAGAGCTCCTCCCGCGCGCCATCCCACCACCAACCGACTCTCCGGCGCCGGGCCATCCAGCGGCCGAAACGCCACCCCTTCCGGCAACGGACTGGCCTCGCTCGGGCACATAAAAGTCGCCCCCAAGCCCGCCCGCACCAGCCCCACCGCGTTCGCGCGCGGCCAGACTTCCTCGGCGATTCGGGGCGTTGCTCCGGCCTTGGAAAACGCCGCTAAGATACGGTCGTAAAAACCGGGGTTGTGCGCGCGCGGAAACAGGACCCACGGCACCGCCACCAGCTCCTTTAATCGTAAGGTCGCCTTTCCCGCCAGCGCATGGTCGGCGGGCAACAAAACCCCGTTTTTCTCACGCAACAGTTCGCGCGTTCGCAGCCCCGGTGTCGTCGCGTCGGGGTGAAAAAACCCGCATGCAATCTCTCCCGCCGCCAGCGCAGCCGACTGCGCCGAGGTCGGCGATTCGTTCAGCTCCAGCCGGATTTTCGGGTAACGACGGTGAAACTCCCGCAAGATCCCTGGAAGCACCGTCGCCATCGCCAGGCCGGTGAAACCCACCCGCACGTGCCCGGTCTCGCCTTCGGTCAGCGCCCGCAGCTCCGCCGGCAGCGCCGCCAATCCGCGCATCATCGGCTCCACTCGCTCGGCCAGGACGCGACCCGCCGCCGTCAGCTCCACCTTGCGCCGCGAGCGCACAAACAGCGTCGTCCTCAGTGCTGCCTCCAACTGTGCGATCTGCCGGCTCAATGCGGGCTGCGCCACCGCCAGAGTCTCCGCTGCTTTCCGAAAATGAAGCTGTCGCGCCACCTCCCGAAAATACACGAGGTGCCGCAATTCAAAGGAAAACTGATACTCGCGGGGCATCACAGAGGAGGAAACAAGTATTTCCCTGTCATGCAAGCGCCTGCTACAGTCTTATCTTCCAGTCCGCCATTTCCCTTCCCATTACCATGTCTGCCCAACCCAAATCACTCTTCGAAAAAGTCTGGGACGCCCACGCCGTCCGCATTCTGGCCAACGGCCAGACCCAGCTCCTCATCGGCACCCATCTCATCCACGAGGTGACCTCGCCCCAGGCCTTCGGAATGTTGCGCGATCTCGGCCTCAAGGTCGCCTTTCCCCACCGCACTTTCGCGACCGTTGACCACATCGTCCCCACCAACGAGCTCGTCGAGCCCTACAAGGATAACCTCGCCCAGGCCATGATGGACGAGCTGCGTAAAAACTGCGCTCAGTTCGGCGTCACCTTCTTCGACCGTGCCTCCGGCAAGCAGGGCATCGTTCACATCGTCGGGCCCGAGCAGGGCATCACCCAACCGGGCACCACCATCGCTTGCGGCGATTCCCACACCTCCACCCACGGTGCCTTCGGTGCCATCGCTTTCGGCATCGGCACCAGTCAGGTGCGCGACGTGCTCGCCACCCAGACCATGGCCCTCGGCGCACTCAAGGTCCGCCGCATCGAGGTGAACGGCAAACTTCGCGCCGGCGTTTACGCCAAGGATGTCATCCTCCACATCATCCGCCTCACCGGCGTGAACGGCGGCACCGGCTTCGCCTACGAATACGCCGGCTCCACCTTCGACGCGTTCACCATGGAGGAGCGCATGACGGTGTGTAACATGTCCATCGAGGGCGGCGCCCGCGTCGGCTACGTGAATCCTGACGAGACCACTTTTGCCTACCTCAAGGGCCGCCCCTACTCGCCGACCGGCGCTTCCTGGGATGCCGCTGTCGCCCGCTGGCGTAGTTTCGCTTCGGATACCGGCTGCCGCTACGACGACGTTATCAAAATCAACGCCGACGACGTCGCCCCTTCCGTCACCTGGGGCATCAATCCCGGCCAGGGCATCTCCATCACCGAGAACATCCCCAGCCCGGAGACCGCCACCTCCGACGACGACCGCGCCGGCATCATCGAGGCCCTCGAATACATGAAGCTGCCCGCCGGCAAACCCATCAAGGGCGTCAAAATCGACGTCGCCTTCATCGGTTCCTGCACCAACGGCCGCCTCTCCGATTTCCAAGAAGTCGCCAAATACGTCAAGGGCCACAAGGTCGCCCCCGGCGTCCGCGCCATCGCCGTCCCCGGGTCCCAGATCGTCGGCCTCCAGTGCGAGAAGCTTGGTCTCGACAAGATCCTCATCGAGGCGGGCTTCGAGTGGCGCGCCGCCGGTTGCTCGATGTGTCTCGCGATGAACCCCGATAAACTCATCGGCGACGAGCTCTGCGCCTCCTCCTCCAATCGCAATTTCAAGGGCCGCCAGGGTTCCATCACCGGTCGCACCGTGTTGATGAGCCCCGTCATGGTCGCCGCCGCAGCCGTAACCGGCGTCGTCTCCGACGCCCGGGAGGTTTTTGCCGTAAACTGACGTCAAAACATCCATTTAAAGGGAGAAGTTGAAGTTTAAGTTCCGAACTTCGGAAACGCCCGATATCTCCCTCCCTTAAACTTAATCTTTCTTCTTAAACTTTTAATACATGGCTCTCGCAAAAATCACCTCTGTTTCCGGTCGCGGCGTTTACGTCCCCGGCAACGATATCGACACCGACCGCATCATTCCCGCGCGCTTCATGAAGTGCGTGGTGTTCGACGGCCTCGGCGAATTCCTCTTCTACGACGTTCGCCACACCCCCGAGGGCGTGCCCACTGGCCACCCCATTGATAAGCCCGAGCACAAGGGCGCCACCGTCCTCCTCTCCGGCGCCAACTTCGGCTGCGGCTCCTCCCGCGAACACGCCCCGCAGGCTATCCACAAGGCCGGCTTTCGCGCCGTCATCGCCGAGAACTTCGCCGAAATTTTCTTCGGTAACAGCACCACGCTCGGTATCCCGTGCGTGCAGGCTGCCCGCGAGGACATCGCCAAGGTCGCAGCCGCCATCGAGAAAAATCCCGCCCTCGAAATAACCGTGGATGTCACCGCCCTCGAGGTCCGCTTCGGGTCCGACAAGATTACGATCACCCAACGCGAATCCGCCCGCGACGGTTTGATCAACGGCCGTTGGGACGCCATCGGCGACCTCATTGACGGCCTCACCGCCGTTCAGGCTACCGCCGCCAAGCTCCCCTACATGTCCGCCGCGTAATCTGCCACGGCTCCGTTTGTTCGCTTCAAAGCCCAGTTCGCCCTCACCGCGAACGGGGCTTTTTTGTGCGCGCTTGACGGAGTGGGGCGCTCCCCGCCTTTTGGATTTATGGCCACCGCCACCGATCAAAATTTCAACGATTATAAACGCGCCGAGGCCAAAGCCCTCGAAATCATGCGCGCCATGAAGGCGACTTCTCCGCGCACCGTGGATACAGAGTTGGCCCTGCTGGTCGCGATTTTCGAGTTGCACAAACCCACGCTGCCCGGACCCACCGTGGCCAAAATCATCCAAGGCCATCTCGATGTGCTGGTCAGCCACTACGCCCGGCCCGCTCCAGCGCCTTCACCGCCGGAGAATCAGCGCCCTTAAACATTTTAGGCACTTAACGCCTATTCATGCTTCGAACAGATACTTTGGATTCAGGGCAGGGTAAGCGCGGGGCGCTTTCGTCCCGGTGAGGCATCAGCTACAAAATGACACCGCCGACCCGCCACGAAAATCCACTCGAAACTTGGAAGAACCTTTGTAGCTCATTTTCGCATCCCTGCTCTTGCGTTGAGAGTGTGTCTCAGTATCGGCTTTTGTGATGTTACTTTCCTCTCAATTCGTTCGGGGCTTAAAGTCCTGCCGCATTCGTTTTTGTGGTGCGGCTTTAATCTTCGCAATCGGCGTGCCGGGTTTGTCCGCTGCGACAGGGAACGTCGGCGCCGCCGATGGGCAGCAACCGGTGGCCAAATTCGTGGTCGCGCTGAAGCCGGATAAGAACCCCGAGATCCTCCGGGCCGAGAAGACGCAATTGGAAGCCTTCCTTTCCGCCCAACTGGGACGCCCGGCCGAGGCCATCATTCCCCTTTCTTCGACCGTCATCCTCGAGGGGTTTGCCAATGGCACGGTTGATCTCGGCTACCTCTCCGCCACCGATTTCGTCAACGCCCGCAGTCGCGGCTTGGCTGATCTGCTCCTCGTCGGCCAGTTCCCCGGTGGGCGTAACGCCTATGACAGCTACTGGGTGGTCAAAAAAGACGCGCCCTACGCCTCCATCGCCGACTTGCGCGGCCGCCCCGTCGCCTTCGCCGGCCGCACCAGCACGAGCGGTTTTGTGGTGCCGCTTTTCGATTTGAAAACCCGCGGTCTGCTTGGCCCCGACGCCTCGCCCGAGTCCTTTTTCGGCGCGGGCAACGTGTATTATGGTGTCGGATACGTCTCTGCCGTGGAGCGGGTGCTCGCGGGCGAGGCCGAGGCCGCCGCCGTCTCCTACTACGTGCTCGACGAGGATAAACATCTCTCCGCTGATAAACGCGCCCAGCTCCGCCGCCTTCAGACCCAGGGCCCCGTGCCGAGCCATGTGCTGGCGGTGCGCAAAAGCCTCGCACCTGCCGACGCCGCCGCCCTCTGCGCTACGCTGCTTGCCCTCAACGAGCCCGCCAACACCGCGCTCCGCGACAAGCTCTTCACCACTCGCCTCGTGGCGGCTGACGCCGATGCCCACGTCGCCACGCTCGCGGAGGCCCTCGCGCTCGCCCGTCAGGCGCTCAAGCAGTGAGGCCCGCTGCGCCCCCATTCTCCCGCCCCCCACGCGGCGCGGCGCACGTTGAGTTGCGCGGGCTCGGCATCCGCCGTGGCGAGCGCTGGCTGGTGCGCGGGCTCACGGCCGACCTGCCGCGCGGTGCCTTCGTCGCGGTTGTGGGCCCATCCGGCGTCGGTAAATCCACCTTCCTTTCCACCGTAGCCGGCCTGCTCGCGCCCACCGAGGGGGAGGTCGTGGTGCGTTGCGCACAGGACGGTCCGCACCGCCCGGACGAGGCGGAGATCCAGCGCTGCACCGGCTTTGTATTTCAGCATAACCTGCTCGTGCCGACCGCGACGGTTTTGGCCAACACCCTTGCCGGCCGCCTCGGACGCTACCCTGCCTGGCGCACGCTCTTCGGTTTGCCCCGGGCGGACCGCCGCGCTGCCTACCGCATCCTTTGTGATCTCGGCCTCGCGGCCAACGTTCATCGCTGGAGCTGCCAGACGTCAGGGGGTGAACAACAACGCACCGCCGTTGCTCGCGCCCTCTTGCAGGAGCCCGACCTTTATCTGGCCGATGAACCCGTCTCCAATCTCGACGCCTACCTGACCGGCCGCGTGCTGGGTCTCCTGCGCAACGAAACCCGCGAGCACGGTCGCACCGTCCTCTGCGTGCTGCACAACGCCGAGCTCGTTGAACGTTTCGCCGATCTCGTTCTCAGCTTTGACCCCGCCGATCCGGCGAACTGGAAACTCCGCGAGGTGCGCAAATGAGCCCCGCCCCGCATCCCTCCGCCGCCTCACACGCCGCGCCGCCCCCGCCCGCGGCCGAGCCGCCGCCACCGCCGCGCATCAATGTCTTTTCGGTGGCCGTCGCGGCCTTCGCTTTGGCGGCGATTGCGTCCTGGCCCGCTCTGCGTGGCTCGGGGCGTGAGCTCGACACCTGGGGTAATGTGGTGCGTTTCGTTGGCTATTTTTTCCCGCCCGATTGGTCGGTGTGGCCCGAGACGCTGAGCGCTCTGGCCGAGACTTTTCAGATCGCGGTGCTCGCCACCGGTTTTGCCGCGCTACTCTCGCTCCCGCTGGCCGCTTTGGGGGCGCGCACCATTGCCCCGGCCTGGGTGAGGGCGCCTGCCCGACTCCTCATGAATTTTGCCCGCACCGTGCCCAGTCTGGTGTGGGCGCTCTTTGGCGTGGCCATCGTCGGCGCCAACCCCTTGGCCGGGGTGATCGCCCTGACGCTCTACTCCCTCGGCTACTTGGGGAAGTTTTACAGCGACGCCTTTGAATCGGTGGACGCCGAAGTGGCGCGCGGTCTATCCTCGCTTGGTGCGAGCCGCGTGCAGGCTTTTCAATACGGACTCTGGCCGCACGCCAAGCCCCTCATCGTGAGCCACGTGCTTTGGATGCTCGAATACAACCTGCGCGCCGCCTCGATCATTGGCTATGTCGGCGCGGGTGGTCTCGGGGTGCAGTTGGCGTCCTACTACGAATATCAGGCGTGGGATAAAGTGGCGACCGTGCTACTCTTCATCCTCGCACTGGTGACCCTGCTCGACCTCCTCGGCGAGTGGGTGCGCCGCCATATCACCCGCTCGCTCGGTGTGCAGCGCTGAGTTCTTCAACAAACTGAGTCGGCCCAAGCATGAAAATGCTCCTCGCGTCGCTGGCGATTTATTGAACCTTTCGCTGGGGGTGGGAGTCCACTTTCCAACCACTCTTTCACTCGCATGACCCTCGCATTTATCGAACTGCTCAAAGGGGCCGACATCCTCGTCTATCCGCTCGCGCTCTGCTCCATCGCGCTGGTTTACATTATCGTGGAACGCTCCGTCGCCCTGCGCGGCTCGGCCGTCATCCCCGATGATCTTGCCGACGCCATCGTAGCCGGCCAGCCCGCCACGGGCGGCGAACATTCTGTGCTCGGCCGCATCCTCGCCTTTTCTCAAAAACACCCTGGCGACCCCGAGGCCACCCGCGCCTTCGCCCGCCTGGAGGTTGCTCGCATGGAGCGCGGCCTGCCCTACCTTGACGTCATCTATGCCGGCGCTCCGCTCATCGGCCTCACTGGCACTGTTTGGTCGCTCATTCGCGTCTTCTCCAGTATCAGCGGTTCCACCGGAATGCCTGACCCCGCCAAGTTCACCAGCGGCGTTTCGCTTGCGCTGTCCGCCACCGTGATCGGGCTCTGCATTGCCATCCCCGCGCTGATCGGCGGCGGTGTGCTTCAGCGCCGCGTAGATAAACAGGCCGCCCAGCTCGACGTGCTGATCGCCCGCATCCTTTCCCGCATCGACTTACCGCCCGCCGCATGAGCCAAGGTTTGCAAATGCGGCGCCGGCGCCGGCCCGAGCTCAACCTCGTGCCTCTCATTGATGTGCTCGTGATGCTGGTGTTTTTCGCGTTCGTCACGATGCAGTTCCGCTCGCCCGGCACGCTCAATATCACGCTCCCCCGGGTGGATACGGCGGGCAAAAATGCCTTCGCCGGCAGCATCATCCTCGCCATTGCCGAGAACGGCACGCTCAGCTTCGGCACCGATTCCGTGCCGCCGCGCGTTATCACCAACGATGAGCTCGTGTCGCTGCTCTCCCAGGTTCGCGAGGCCAACCGCGACATGCCCGTGCTCATCCGCGCCGACGAGACCACTCCGCTCAAGACCCTCGCCTTCGTCATGGATTCGTGTCGCAAGGCCGGCCTCAGCAAATTCAGCCTGCAAAGCCGCTGAGGCGTTTACTGATCCTTCACGACGACCGCGCCAACTTGCGCCGGGTCGTTCTCGATCGAGAGGAGCCGCTCTCAAGAGCGTTTTAAACGGATGTTTAGCCGCGAAAGAGCACAAAGGACGAAAAGGTCTGTGGATGGAAAAGCGTTCCTTTGTTCTCTACGCCGCACAGTGGGCTGCCCGCCATCGATCGCCCCTGGCTTGCGCGAACAGTTCGCTTCTTAAGCAGAGGGTTCGCCGATCTTGACGCGGCAATTTTCGCTACCGCATCGGCAGAGAAAGGGCGAGGCGAAGGCCGATTCCGTCTCGGTGTAGTCGAAGGTCACTTCCTCCCCGGCTTGAAGCGAGCGCAGCGCCCTCAACTCACGGCCCGACCAACGTGCGTTCGGCGCGCACGCGTGGTTGACGTAGCGCTCCGGCGCGCCGGTTTCGTAGTGGTCTCCATCGCGCTCAATGCTGTAGCGGGTGCGGGTTGGCAGTCGAATCCCGCGCAGCGTGCCCAGCAGTTCTCCAGCGTTTACGTCGCGGGTGACGTAGGCCGCGGTGCCGCGATCAGGGCTGGGGCGGGCTTCCAAAGTGTCGTTCATGGGCGTATGATTAATTTGGCGAAACGGTTGGCGTTCTGAGGGTGGATGATTTCCGCCGCCGGCGATCTCAATGAAATTCCACGTCGCGTCCAATCGGAGGTTTACCGTCCTACACGAAATCGCGTTACTCGCGTGATGAAAAAAATCGTCCTCACCGGCTGCACGAAGGGTCTAGGTCGCGCCTTGGTCGATGAATTCATCGCGCTCGGCCACACCGTCATCGGCTGCGGGCGCAACTCCGAGGCCATTCTCGATCTGCGTTTCTCCATCGCCGCGCCTAGCACCTTCGACGTGCTCGACGTAGCCGAAGCGAAAAAGGTCGAGCTCTGGGCCGAGCGCATGCTCACCCAGCACGGCGCGCCCGATCTCGTCATCAACAACGCCGGCCTGCTCACCAATCCCGCGCCCCTTTGGAAGCAAGACGCCGCCGAAGTCGCGCGGCTTTTCCAGGTTAACCTCACCGGTGTCGTGCATGTCGTTCAGGGTTTCGTGCCCGCCATGATTGAGCGCGGCGCAGGCGTGGTGGTTAATCTTTCCTCCGGTTGGGGGCGCTCCGTCTCCGCCGATTTTGCGCCCTACTGCGCGAGCAAGTGGGGCATCGAGGGCCTCACTCAGGCGCTCGCCGAGGAGTTTCCCGCACCGCTCGCCGCCATCCCGCTCAGCCCGGGAGTGATCGACACCGCCATGCTCCGCCAGTGCTACGCCGAGGGCGCGAGCGAGTATCCGGGCCCCGCCGCTTGGGCCAAGATCGCCGCGCCCTTCCTGCTTCAGCTCAGCCGCAAGGACAACGGCCGCAGTCTCACTGTTCCCGGTTTCTAACGACCCTCTTCGTCGCCGCGCCGCAAATCCCCAACCTCAAAACACCCGTGGCTAAATCCACTCCCCTTCAGCAACTCCAAGAGCAGGCCGACGTGCCCCAGACAAAGATGGGCAAGCTTTTCATGGCCATGCCCGTGATCATGACGGTCATTGCCACCCTTTTAGCCGGCCTCGCCTCTGGCGAAATGACCAAGGCCCAATACGATCGCGCCTATGCCGCCCAGCTTCAGTCAAAGGCAGGCGACCAGTGGGCCTTCTTTCAGGCCAAGCGCCTTCGCGGCGAGTTGCAGCGCAATACCATTGACGTGCTCGCCTCCACCGGCGCGATGCTGCCCGCCGGATCAGCGGTCGGAGCACCCAAGCCCTCCGCCCTCGTGGCCGCCCCCGAGGTGTCCGCCGCGCTCGAGGCCGCGAACGCAGACGCACCGCCCGAGACGATCAACCCTCTCTTGCAAGCCCTCGCCGAGGCTCCGCTCGCTGCCGCGCTTAAGTCCGCCAAGGACCGCGTCGCCAACTACGACACGCTGACCGCCCCGCTCATCAGGGCGGCCGAGGTCACCGCCATCAGCCGGCTCACCTTCAACGCCGCGCGTTACGACGTGGAGGCGAAGCTCGTCGCGGACATTGCCCGCATCTACGAGATCCAAGTCCGTAAAACTAACCTCAGCGCCGAGCGCCACCACCTGCGCAGCCAGCGTTTTTTCTTCGGTATGTTGGCCGCCCAGGCCGCCGTGATCGTATCCACCTTTGCCCTCGCCGCCCGCCAGCGTAATTTACTCTGGGGCTTCGCCGCCGCCGCCGGTGTGCTCGCGGTGGTTTTTGCCATCTACGTTTACGTTTACGTCTGAGCCGGTGCTCCCGCCGAACCGCCCTTCTATTATGACCGTCCAAGAACGTCTCGCCCTGCATCTTTCAAAGACGCCCGTCACGTCTGGCGCGGTGTTTATCGCGAAAGGCGCGATCATCATCGGCGATGTGACGCTTGGCCGTGATTCGAGCGTCTTCTACGGCGCTGTGCTGCGTGGCGACATCGAGAGCATCGTCATCGGCGACGGTAGCAATATTCAGGATAACGTCATCGTTCACCTCGCCGACGGCGCCGGTGTGCGCGTCGGCGCGGATTGCACGGTCGGCCACGCCGCCATTCTGCACGCCTGCGTGATCCAGGATGGTTGCCTCATCGGCATGGGCGCCATCGTGCTGGATAAGGCCGTGATCGGCGCCGGCAGCATCGTCGGCGCGGGTTCGCTCGTGACCCATGGTTTTACCTGTCCGCCTGATTCCATGGTGTTCGGTCGCCCCGCCAAGGTCATTCGCCCCCTCACTGCGGAGGAGCGCGGAACCGGCCGGAAGCTCGCGCTCAAATACGTCGAAGTCGCCAAAGCCCACGCCGCCAAAGCCGGAGACGGATTGAAATAGTGCGCCGAGGGTTTATATCCCGAGTTCCCCTAACTTTCAGGCTTTAACGCAAAGGCGCAGAGGCGCGAAGCTAAGCGGAGGAGCGTTTCAGTTCCAGGTCGTTACCCCCTTTGCGTCTTCGCGACTATGCTTCAATAAAGCCTCTTTTATCCGGGACGTTGGTATAATTCGGTATCCTGTTTTATCCGCTCAATCCGCGTAATCCGCGGTTGGTTTGGACTGCCGAATATAGTATTCTGTATCTCGGATTCTTCGGATTAGCCACAGAGCCGAGCCGGAGCCCAGACACGGAGTTCACAGACGTAAGGGCAAACTGGTTCAGCTCTCTGTGCCCTCAGTGTCGGAGCTCTGTGTTCTCTGTGGGAAAAAACTCATCGATAAAGTTTACGAAGGGGTTCCGAAATTTTTAGTGTTACGGCATACTAGGCTAAAACGGCTTCAGTTTTCTTTAAACTGCCTGGCTTGATTCTCCTCAAAGCACGAAATCTGCGGGAGCAATTAGCACTACGAATTCGCCCTTCAAGCTGGTCTTGGCGAGGCGGGCCTCGACTTCGGCGGCGGGGCCGACCAGCCAGGTCTCGTGCAGCTTGGTGACTTCCTTGGCGATGCAGACCACGCGCTCTGGGCCAAGGGTCGCGGTGATCTCAGCGGCGAATTTGTCAATGCGGTGGCAGCTCTCGTAAAGCGCGAGTGTGTAGTCGAAGTCCCGATATTTGGTGAGAAACGCGGTGCGTGCGCTGGTTTTGGGCGGGAGGAAGCCGGCGAAGAGAAATCCGTCGCTGGGCAGGCCGCTGGCGCTGAGCACGGCGGCGATGGCGCAGGCACCGGGCACGGGCACGACCGGAAGACCGGCGCGGCGGCAGGCCCGCACGACACGGAAACCGGGGTCGCTGATCGCAGGGGTGCCGGCGTCGGAAACGACGGCGATGGACTTGCCCTCGCGGAGGCGGGCGACGAGTTGATCGGCGACGGCGGCCTCGTTGTGATCGTGGTAGGGCAGGAGGGGACGGTGCAGGCCAAGGCGTGCGAGCAACCCGCCGGTGGTGCGGGTATCTTCGCAGGCGACGAAATCGACGGTGGAAAGGATGAGACGGGCGCGATCGGTTAGATCGGCCAGATTACCGATGGGGGTGGCGACGACGTAGAGATGACCGGGCCGCGCGGCGAGGCGGACGTTCTGGTCGTCAGGTGCGGAAGGCGAAGTGGAGCCGGGTTCGGACATTACGATAAAGTGCACAAAAAACCCGGCTGGTTGAGGAACCGGGCCGGGTCGTTTTGCAGGCGGAAAACGCCGGTGGGGTTAGCGGGCGCCGCTGCCGCCTCCGCCTTGGCCGCCGAAGCCGCCCATCCCTGGGATGCCGCCTTCCCAGCTGGCGGGACGGCTCCACGGGATGGTGGAGTCCTCCGCCTGCTTGGTGGCGCAACCGCTCGCGAGCGCGGCGAAAATAAAGCCGAGGGCCGAGAGCAGAAAGCGGTTAAGGGAAACCATGGAGGGCGGAGGAACGATGCGGAGATTTACTTCTGGCCGGAGGCGACGTCGCCGGCGGCGAGAGAACCCTTGGTGGTGGCTGGATTTACCTGGGCGATGGCGTAGGTATCCTTCACGTCGCTGACGGTGGCGTCGGCGATCACCTTGCCATCACGGGCGATAAGGAACTTTTGGCCGGCTTTCACGCCATCGGCGGTGCCGAGTTCGAGGACAACAAAGGCGCTCTTGGGGCCGACTGCGGCGACACGAGCGGCGGAAGTGCGGACGTTGAGGGCTGGGCCAGCAGGCGTGCCAGCGGAGGTGGTGCCGACGGAGGCACCAGTGCTGTTCAAGCTGGCGAGCTGGGCCTCAAGGGTCGCGACGATCTGCTTGTATCTCTCAAGTTCGGCGGGGTTAGCGACCTCGGCATCGAGACGGGCCCGCACGAGCTCGCTCCGGAGGGAAGCAAGGTCAGCGTTAAGCCTCTGGGTGTCGGCCTCTGCTTTGGCGACGATGGACTTAAGCTGGGTGGATTCGCGGGCGGACTGGACGGCGCGGGCCTCGGAGGCGGTGAGTTTGGACTTGGTATCGCCGAGTTCGCCGTCGACGGCGGTGAGGCGGGTCTGGAGGCCGTCGCGCTCCTCGCTGGTCTTGTCCAGATCGGACTTCAGACCGGCGGCTTTGGTCTGCTCGGCTGAAAGTTGGTTTTGCAGCGCCTCTTTTGTGTTGCCAATCTGGATGTAAAAAAATCCGGAGGCGGCTGAGCCTAGAAGGGCTAGAAGTGAGAGGGTAAGGGTGATCGCTTTCATGTGAGGATGGTGGGATTACCCCGAGGGGCCGAGATTGGAAAGAAGAAAGTGGGGGTGAGGCGGTCGTGCGATTGCACCGCGATCACAGGCTGAAGGTGGAATGGAACCACGGTTGAGCAGGGGTTTTGCGAAGTGCGCCGTTGGCTGCGAGATGATCGAGGATTTTGTAGGAGAGCTCGGCGCTGCCTCCGACCTGGGCCGCTAAAATCTCGGCGGTGAACGCCTTGCCCGGTGCGGCGGTGAGTGCCGCTACGAGCTGATGCTGGAGGGCGATGACGCCGGTTGCAGCTTTTTTACCGGCTTCGACGCCGGGCTGATGGTAAGCGTTAATGCCAACGAGAGACGCGTAGAACCCGACGGCGCGCTCATAGAGAGCGATCATGAGGCCGAGGGTGCGAGGGCTTAGTTCGTCAATGGTGACAGTCAGTGAGTGGCGGTCTTTTTCGCTGAGGGCATCACGGGTGCCGAGATAGAAACCGAGCAGGTAGTCGCCGGCGGTGACACCGGGTTCGACCTGAAGCGATGGACCGGAGCGATCCTTGAGGACCTCGATGAAAGTGACGAAGAAGTTATTCACGCCCTCGCGGAGCTGCTGCACGTAGGCGTGCTGGTCGGTGGAGCCCTTGTTTCCGTAAACGGCGATACCCTGGTTCACGACTTTTCCGGACAGGTCGAACTCCTTGCCCAGCGACTCCATCACGAGTTGTTGAAGATAGCGGGAGAAGAGCAGCAGGCGATCTTTGTAGGGCAGGATAACCATATCCTTCGCGCCGGTTCCTTCGGTGGCGAAGTGCCACATGAGGGCCAGCAAGGCGGCGGGGTTTTCGCGGGTGGTGGTGGAGCGGGTGGCGACGTCCATTGCGGCGGCGCCGGCGAGGAGTGCATCGGTATCAATACCCTGGAGGGCGGCGGGCAGGAGGCCCACGGTGCAGAGCTCGGAGGTGCGGCCGCCCACCCAGTCCCACATGGGGAAGCGAGCGAGCCAGCCATCCTTGATCGCGGTCTGGTCGAGCTTGGATGCGTCGCCGGTGACGGCGACAAAGTGCTTGGGGTAGGAAAGGCCGGCGGCGTGGAAGGCGGCGGCGGCCTCTAGCATACCGTTGCGGGTCTCGGCGGTGCCGCCGGACTTGGAGATGATGAGGACAAGGGTCTCGGGCAGGTGGCCGGCTAGCTGGGCGAGCACGTAGTCAATGCCGTCGGGGTCGGTGTTGTCGAAGAAGGAGACGGCCATTTTATCCACACCGGGGCGGCCCAGAGCATGGTTAACGAGCTGGGGGCCGAGGGCGGAGCCACCAATGCCGACCACGAGAAGACGGGTGAACTTCTTGCCGGTCGAGCCAAGGAAGTTTCCGGAGTGAACCGCCGCGGTGAAGGTGCGAATCTGGGCGAGAGAGTCCTCGATGATCTTGGTTAAAGCCGCGTTGGGGGCGAGTTTTGGCGCGCGCAGCCAGTAGTGGCCGACCATGCGGTTCTCGTCGGGATTCGCGATCGCGCCGGACTCGAGCGAGTGCATGGCGGCGTAGGCGCTTTGTATTGCGGGCTCGCGCTCGGCGAGAAAAGTATTTGAGAAAGGAATACGGCTGTAGTCCAGCGAGAATCCGAGCGCGGGATTGTTATAGGTATTATCGGTAAAGCGGGACCAGGTGGACATCGTGGTGGGAATTTGAAGGTTCAGTGGGAAAGGAGGGAGCGAGGGGCGTTCGTTCGTCAAACGACGCGCAGATCTAACGCGGGGATTTTAACCAGCACGCCTTGTTGAAGGGCGTCCATCATGATTATCACGCCGCCGGGACGGTCGGGATCGTCCACGACGCCGTGCATCCCGCGCAGGGGGCCGCTGACGACCTGCACCATGCGACCTTTGGCGAAGAGCGGGCGCACGAAGGTTTCGAGCCCCGAAGCGAGGACGCGCCGGACGGCTTCCAGCTGGGTTAAAAAGGTGGATTCATCGGTGACCTCAATGAGCCGGACAATCAGGTTTTGCTGGTAGCAGCGTGAGCGCAGCGCCACTGGCACGCGGGTGAAAACGTAGCCCGGGAACAGTGGTTTGACGTGCACGCGGATTCGGACGCCGTAGCGACGTTGCACGCGGGTGACGGGCAACTCGTGGGTAAAGCCCTCGGCGGTGAGCAAGGCGGCGAATTTTTTTTCGCAACGGGGCTTGGTGTGGGCCACGTGCCAGCATGCATCGAGGATGTCGGCGTCTTGCAGGTTGGGGGAGTCGAAAGGCATGGCGTGGGTGCGGGCGAGTAGGGGACAAGGCGTTAACTTTCTGGCGGGTGGCCGTCAACCGGAGTTCGCTGCGTGCTCTGGCGGGCGCCGGTGGGTTTCTTTGCTACGCTCTCAACGGAGGGCTTTGCGCACTTGCGCGGCCAAGAGTGATACAGCCAGACCGACCACGAGGGCGAGAAGTGCGCGTGGTTTCATGAGTGAAAAATAACGACCGCCGCACTGGTATGCAGTATCCCTAACAATTTCGGAACCCTTTCTTAAACTTTATCGATGAGCTTTTTACCACAGAGAACACAGAGCTCTGACACAGAGGGCACAGAGAACTAAACCAATTTGTCCTCTCCGCTGTGAACTTTGTGTCCGGGCTCCGGCTCGGCTCTGTGGCTAATCCGAAAAAATCTAAGATACAAAATACCAAGGGAGAAATCGATTCCGCCCGTTTGCGGTGGTTGAGAAGGGAAAGCGTTCACGCGTTTGCGAGCTCGCGGTCTTTCTCGGTTTTGAGGCGGAGCTGGCCGCATGCGGCGTCGATGTCGTGGCCCTTTTCGCGGCGGAGCGTCACGGAGATGCGAGCGGCGCGAAGGACATCGGCGAAGCGCTCGAGGCGATTATTTGACGGGCGTTTCCAGGGCAGGCCCTCGACCGTGTTGTAAGGGATGAGGTTCACGTGCGCGTGGAGATCCAAGGCGATGTCGCGCAGCTTCTCGGCCTGGTCGAAGGAGTCGTTTACGTCCTCGATGAGGATGAATTCGAGGGTGATCATGCGCCCGTGTTTCTCGGAGAAAATCTGGATGGCGGGCAGGAGCTTTTCGAGGGGGTAAGCCTTGTTTACCGGCATTATCTGCTCGCGCACTTCGTTGGTCGCGCCATGGAGCGAAATGGCGAGGCGGAAGCCCAGCGGCTCGTCGGCGAGGCGGAGGATTTTTGGAACGAGACCGCTGGTTGAGAGGGTAATGCGGCGGGCGCCGACACCGAGGCCCCACTCGGCGTTGATGATGGTGAGGGCGAGGATGAGCGCCTCGTAGTTGGCGAGCGGCTCGCCCATGCCCATGACGACGATGTTGTCGAAGGTGGCGAGGCCGGCGTGGGCGCGCTGGTCGTGGGCGTCCTCGCGGTAGCAGACTTGCAGGAGCTGGGCGACGATCTCACCGGCGTCGAGGTCGCGCTTCAGGCCCATCAAGCCGGAGGCGCAAAATTTGCAGCCCATGGCGCAGCCGACTTGGGTTGAGATGCAGATGGTTTTGCGGGAGTTTTCGAGGCCAACGCCCTCCTGCGGGGCGCGAATGATGACGGTCTCGATCAGGGAACGGTCGCCGAGTTCGAGCAGGAGCTTGTCGGTGACGTCCAAGGATTTTTTGCCGAGGATAAGGGCGGCAGGCAGCATTTCGAATGTCTCGGCGAGCCAGGAGCGCAGGGCCTTGGGGAGGTTGGTCATCTCTTCCCACGAGCGTGCGCGTTTTTTGTAGAGCCAGTCCAAGATCTGTCGGGCGCGAAAAGTTGGCTCGCCGCGCTCGGCGAGCCGGGCGGTGAGGGTATCGAGAGTCTCGCCGGTGAGCGGCGGTTTGGCGGGCGTAAACTTCATGCTTGGAAACAAGGTCGCTTGCGGCGGACTTAAGGCAACACTCGGAAACATGGGAACCCTTCACCGACACATTTTTGCCAGCGTGCTGGGCGCCTGCCTGGCGGCGGTGGCGTTGTTTACGTTCGTGCTGATGGTGGGGACTGCGCTGCGTGATCTGCTCGGCTACGTGATCGCGGGGCAGGTGGAGGCGGGCGTGGCGGCGCAACTGGCGCTGCTTTTGGTGCCGTTCGTGGCGGTTTACGCGCTGCCGATCGGGATGTTGACGGGGGTGCTGCTGGTGCTGGGGCGGATGTCGAGCCAGCAGGAAATCACGGCGATGCGGGCGGCGGGTCTGAGCTTGGGCTACGTGGCGCGGCCGATCTGGTTGCTGGGCGGCGGGGCGGTGCTGGTGGCGCTGGCGCTTAATTTTTATGTGATGCCGGTGACGCGCTCGATGCAGCGCGAGATGTTGGTCCAGGCGGTGAGGGCGA
Source organism: Akkermansia muciniphila (assembly GCA_945898185.1). Lineage (GTDB taxonomy): Bacteria > Verrucomicrobiota > Verrucomicrobiia > Opitutales > Opitutaceae > IMCC26134_A. The sequence continues at coordinate 25,806 of CAMDHP010000019.1, forward strand.
ACCCGATTAACTTCCTCGTGCCGCGGACCTTCGTGCGGGATTTTCCAGGTTTCATTGTGTATGTGGGCGAGCGTCGCGGGGCGGAGTTGAAGGACTTCTGGCTTTGGGAGCTTGATTCGCAGCAGCGGGTGCGGGGCATGGCGCGGGCACGGACCGGCAGCGTGGATTTTCGCGAGGCCGACAATCAACTCGTGGTCACTTTGCGCGAGGTGAGTGGCGAGCCGCGCGATACGAAGGATCCGGAGAACTTCGCCAAACCCCAGCCGATCGGAAACTCGGATTCGATGACCTTGGAGCTGAAGCTCGATGGCCTGTTTAAGCAGATGAAACTGAACACTAAAATCGCCTGGATGACCTTGCCGCAGCTCCTGGCGAAGCGTGACGGGCTGGAGGCGAAGGGGGCCGATATTACACCGCCGGAGCGCGCAGAACTGACCAAGGTGCGGATTAACCTGAACGACAAAGCGGCGTCCTCGCTGGCGGTGCTGGCGATGGCGATGGTGGCGGTGCCGCTGGGTATCAAGGTGTCGCGCAAGGAGACCTCGGCCAACCTCGGCATCGCGGTCGGGCTGGTGTTGCTCTATTACTTTATGTCCGCGCTGACGGGCTTGTTGCAGCGCAGTCCGGAGCTGCGGCCGGAGTATTGGGTCTGGCTGCCGCCGCTGGCCTTCGCGACGGCGGGCGTGTGGTTGTTTCGCCGCGTGGACCGGGCGTAAAGGCGCGACGTCGGGGAGGCGATTTTGCGTCCGGCTAGGAGCGTGCTTGCACGCGATTTCTGGACACAAACCATCGCACGCAAGCTCGCTGCTTGTTGCTACTGGGGATAAATCAGGCCAGCGCGCGGTTGAGCGCGCTGACGATGGCGCGGATCGAAGCGAGCTCGATATTGGTGTCCACACCGGCGCCGAAGAGCGTGCGACCGTCGGCGAGCTTGATCTGGATGTAACTCACCGCGCGGGCCTCGGCGCCGCTGCCGAGCGAGTGTTCGTTGTAACTCTGCACGTCGAAGGCGGGAACGCGGCCGGTGGCGGCGAGGCCGCGCACGAAGGCGTCGATCGGGCCGTTGCCGGTGCCGGTAAAACGAAGCGGCGCGGGAGCGTCGCGCACGATGAGTTCGGCCTCGCTGGTCACTTGGGCGCCGCGCTCGGTGGTGCGGAATTCGCGCAAGACCACGGCGGGAGTGGCGCGCTCGAT